>JAGBDZ010000029.1 GCA_017937215.1 Akkermansia sp.
CCCTCCACGTTGGTCGGGGTTCCGGTTATTTTTTATTCCAAACCCAGAGTTCCGCCGCTAACGCGGCTCCACTCTGGGCTATGGTTATACCGCCCTCCGGGCTCAAAATTCCGCTACGCTGACGCTCCGCAAACTACTCTGCAAATTCCAATTTAGTGAGTTTTTAGAGGTTCCCAAATAATGAAAGCATGTGGCGCAGGGAGCCACATGCTTTCATGGAAGGGGGAGGATTGCCGGCGCTTATTCTGCTGCCACCGGGGTAGCCTGCCTGCGCTCGCCATTCACAACGACGGTGACCGGCTCCGGATTCGGGCTGGAGGTGCGGAGCTGGTAGTGCGTTACCTTGCCGTTTTTCCATTCCATATCCACCGTGATGTTGCCGCGGGCGCGGATGCCTTTCACGTGCCCATTTGCCCATTCTGCGGGCAAGGCCGGGAGCAGTTCAATGACACCGGCGTGGCTCTGGATGAGCATTTCGCTCATGCCGCCGGTCATGCCGAAGGTGCCATCCATCTGCATGGGTGGGTGGTTGCCGAAGAGGTTATCCAGCACGTTGTAGTGGATGTAGTGCTGCACCATGCTGTAGGCTTTGCCAGCCTCGCGGAAACGCGCCCAGAGCGCCGTGCGCCAGGGCCAGGTCCAGCTGCGACGGTTGTCCTGGCTGAGCCCGCGGAGTTCCAGGCTGCGCATGGCGGCCTGGGCAAAGCCTGGTGTTTTTTCAAGCGAAATGGAAGTGCCGGGGAATACGCCGATGAGGTGCGAGGTATGGCGCTGCCCGACCAGGGAGCTCTTGCCGTCCGTGAATGTCTGGCGGTCCACAATCCATTCCTGCAGGTAGCCGCCTTTGCCGATGCGGTTGCCCACCAGGCGGTCGCGCTTGGCTGCCAGGCCGGCTGCCCATTCGGCATCCACACCCAGGATGCCGGCGGCGCGCACGGTGTTATCGAACAGCTCCCAGATGAGCTGCTGGTCGTGGGCGCAGCCATCCTCCAGCGGGCCCCATTCGTGAGACCAGCCCATGGGGCACACGAGGGAGCCCTCTTTGATTTCGCCCAGCTCGGGATGCTCGGCCACGGTGAGGTCCTGCACGGGCGACTTTTCGTTTTTCCGGGTCTTGAGCCCCTTGCCCTGTGCCCCGATTTCTTTCAGCTCATCTTCCCAGAAGTGGCAGATGTTCCTGAGCAGGGGATAGGCAATGGTGCGCAGGTATTCCTTGTCCTGGGAGTAGAGGTAGCGGTCCCAGATGTGCAGGGCATACCAGGCATTGACCGGCGGGTTCCATTTAATCCAGCCGCCGCCGCCCCAGGGGTTCTGGGAGATGCGGGTGGTCCAGCCGCGGACGTGCTGGCCGAAATGCCGGCGGGTGCTTTCGCCCAGCGGCGCTTCCATGCTGCGGATGAAGTCGATGAGCGGCTGGTGGCATTCGGCCAGGTTGGCAACTTCTGCGCCCCAGTAGCACATTTGGAGGTTGATGTTGTTGTGGTAATCGCTGGCCCAGGGGGCGTGCACCTTGTTGTTCCAGATGCCCTGGAGGGTAACCGGCAGGTTGCCGGGCCGGGAGCTGGAGATGAGGATATAGCGCCCGTAGTTGTATATCAGTTCCTCCAGATCCGGGTCGAGGGCCGGCTTGCCCAGCCCATAGCGGCTGCGGTAGGAAAGCAGGCGCAGGTCGGTGGGAAGCTCAGCCAGCAGCTGCGGGGTGGTGCCCAGATCCAGGCTCAGACGGCTATAATAGCCGGTATAATCCTTCTGGTGTGCCTGCCGGATGTCTTCTGTCGCCTTTTGGGCGGCGGCACTGAGCACGCGCTTGTTGCGGATGGAGGGGTCCTCGCCTTTCCAATTGTCTGTGTAACTTTGCTTGTAGTCGGTGGCCAGGCTGACCAGGATTTCCAGCGAATCAGCGTTCTTCACCTCCGCATAGGGGAGCTGGTCAGCAGGGAAGTGCGGGGTCATGGCGTCTTTCCTGCCGCGGTAGTTCACCTGCACCTGGGCCTTGCCGGGGTGCATGCGGAGGGAACCGCCCTTGGTACGCACGAGCATGCGGCCTTCGAATACCTCGCCGTTGGCCAGTGTGCCACGCATGATGATGGTGTTGCCGTTTTCCAGGCTGTACTCCACATTGTGGTAGGGCGCCAGGGCTATGCGGGCGGTCAGTGCGCCGGGCTTGTCCGTGGTGGCGGTGTAGACCAGCACATCATCCGGGCGGCTGGCAAAGCAGCTGCGGCGGTGCTGCACCCCATTCCGCTGAAACTGCGTTACCGCTTCAGCTTGTCGCAAATCCAAAGCCCGGGTGTAATGGGTGGTTTCTGTCTTTTCTGCGTATGAGTAGGCTATGTAGAGGTTGGCAAAGGGCTGGAAACTGCCGAATTCATTCTTGCCGGCCGTGGGCCCGTATTCATAGTTTGCTCCGTTTTCCGGGGCGTTGGCGCCGCCAGTCCACAGGCTGGTTTCATTGAGTACGACGCAATCGAGCCGGTCGCCACCGTATATCGTGCCGCCTATGCGGCCGTTGCCGATGGGCAGGGTCTGGCTTTCCCAGGTGTCGCGGTTGAGTTTGCCGGGCAGGTTGCCGGCGGCGTGTGGGCGTGGCGCCCAGGGGAGCGCTGTGTTCGGCAGGCCGGCAGGCTGGGTGTACCATAAATGTTCGTTTGCAGAGAAATCGCCAGCTGCGGCAAGGCTTGTCAGGAGTAGGCAGATGCCCGTCAGTGCTTGTCTCATGATGTAATGGAAGAATAGAAAGGGGACTTTGGCAGCTTTTTTCGGGGGCTTTCGGTGTATGTTGCTACGCTATATAACATAAACAGTGGTGCCGGGGCAATCGAAAAACGCTCGGCTGCATGAAAAAAAGAGTGTAAGGGCATTTTTCGCGTTGACCTGAGGGGTGGATATGGTAGAATGCGCCGTATGAGTACAAATGCGCAGAAAGATCTGACTCCGGTGGTGCCGCGCAAATACCGCAGCATCTTCTTTATGCTGGTCAGTTGCTTTGCCCTGTGGGGCTTGCTGAACAACATGACCGATAACCTGGTGCCCGCCTTCAAGAATATCTTTACGATTCCGCAGGAGAAGGCAGCCCTGGTGCAGGTGGCTTTCTATGGTGCCTATGCTGTGCTGGCCATTTTTGCTTCCATTCTTATTGAGGAATTTTCATACAAGAAGGGCGTGCTGATTGGTCTGGGTGTGTATATCCTGGGTGCACTCTGCTACATCCCCGCTTGCATCAACCAGAGCTTCGATATTTACTTTATCGCCATCTTCGTGGTGGCGGCCGGCTGCTCGGTGCTGGAAACGACCTGCAACCCCTATGTGATTTCCCTCGGACCGGAGAAGACCGCCGTGCGCCGCCTGAACTTTGCCCAGGCGTTCAACCCGGTGGGTTCCATCTGCGGTATTTTCCTGGCTCAGCAGCTGATTCTGAGCAACCTGAACCCTGCCACGGCTGACGAGCGTGCGTTGATGCCTGCTGACCAGCTCAAGGCTATTGTGCACAGCGAGCTTTTCTGGGTGTGCGCTCCGTATGTGGGGCTTTGCGCCATTGCTTTCTTCATCTGGCTGTTCTTCCTGCGCGCCAAGGATACGCAGGAGGCCGCCACCGCCGAAGCTCCCGCAGAGGGCAGCAGCAAGGGCGGCATCCGCGTGCTGATTGCCGCGCTGTTCGCCGTGGTGCCGCTCACGGTGCTCTACTTCCTGTTCCCGGATATGGACAAGGTGCACTGGGTGCTGTACGGCACGCTGGGCCCGATTGTGTATCTGTTCCTGGTGGGTGATTACCGCAGCATGCTGTTCTCCCTGCTGAGCCAGCCGCGCTACTGGTGCGGCGTGATTGCCCAGTTCTTCTACGTGGGTGTGCAGATTGCCGCCTGGACCTATCTGAATGTGTATTGCTGCAAGGAACTGGGGGTGACCCCCGCCACCGCTGCCACCTACTACCTCATCTCCATTATCCTCTTCATTGTCTGCCGCTGGGTGGCTACCTACTACATGAAGAAGTTCAACCCTGCCAGCATGATGAGCCTGTTCGCCATCGGTGCCATTGCTGCCTGTGCGGGCGTTATCTACCTGCCCAGCACGGTGCTCTTCACCATCGGCGGTCTTGATTTCTCCGCCAACGTGCTCTGCCTCATCGCGATGTCCGGCTGCATGAGCCTCATGTTCCCGACTATCTACGGCATTGCCCTGGGTGGCTTGAACCAGCGCGATGTGAAGCTGGGTGCTGCCGGCCTCATCATGGCTATTCTGGGTGGTGCCCTCATCACGCCGTGGATGGCCGGTATCATCGGCGATGCCGAGGGTGCCTGGCTCTGCCTGACCACGGCATTCGACAACACCTGGGATACGAACCTGGGCACCTCCCACGCTGCGGTGCGTGCCTCCTTCATCGTGCCCGCCATCTGCTTCGCGGTGGTGCTGCTCTACAGCCTCATCTTCCGCAAACCCACCACTACTTCTGATAAATAATTTAACCCAAACCAAACGTATATGAAGTACGATACATTGCCCACCATCGGGATCCGCCCCACGATTGACGGCCGCCGCCTCGGCGTTCGTGAATCCCTGGAGGATCAGACCATGAACATGGCCAAGGCCGCTGCTGCCCTCATCGAGGCCAACGTGACGCACGCCAACGGTCAGCCGGTCAAGTGCATCATTGCCGATACCACCATCGGTGGCCCGGCCGAGGCTGCTGCCTGCAACCAGAAGTTCGCTGAGAACAACGTAGGCTGCTCCCTCATCGTGACCCCCTGCTGGTGCTACATCACCGAAACCTTCGAGACCGATGCCACCACGCCCAAGGCTATCTGGGGCTTCAATGGCACCGAGCGCCCCGGCGCTGTGTACCTGGCCGCTGCTCTGGCCGGCTATGCCCAGAAGGGCGTGCCCGCGTTCTCCATCTACGGTCATGACGTGCAGGATGCCGATGACACCACCATTCCTGAGGACGTGGCTGAGAAGATTCTGCGCTTCGCCCGCGCCGGTCTCACCGTGGCTACCCTGCGTGGCAAGGGCTACCTCTCCATCGGTGGCTGCTCCATGGGTATCGCCGGTTCCATCCTCGACCACTCCTTCTGGGAAGCCTACCTCGGCATGCGTGTGCAGCCGGTCGATATGACCGAAGTGCGCCGCCGCATGGAGCTGGGTATCTACGACAAGGCCGAGTTCGACCTGGCTATGGAGTGGGCCAAGAAGTATGTGAAGATCGGTCCGGACCGCAACCGCCCCGACCTGGTGCTCTCCCCCGAGGAGAAGGAACGCACCCTGCGCGAAAGCATCCTGATGACCATCATCTTCCGCGACATGATGCACGGCAACCCCTACCTCAAGACCATCGACCGCGAGGAAGAGGGCCTGGGCTTCAACGCCATCTGCGGTGGCTTCCAGGGCCAGCGCCACTGGACGGACTTCTACCCGAACGGCGACATGGCCGAGTCCCTCCTGAACAGCACCTTCGACTGGAACGGCCCGCGCGAGGCTATTCCCTTCGCCACGGAGAACGACGCCATGAACGGCGTGTGCATGCTCCTGCTGCACCAGCTCACCGGCCGCGCCGCCTGCTTCTCTGATATCCGCACCTACTGGAGCCCCGCTGCTGTGAAGCGCGTGACCGGCTACACCATGGAAGGCCTGGCCAAGGACGGCATCATGCACCTCATCAACTCCGGCTCCACCGCTCTGGACGGCAATATGCACGCCACTGCTCCCGATGGCACGCCCATCATGAAGAAGACCGGCGAGACCACCCAGGCTGATATTGAGGCCATGATGGGTGCTTCCGAGTGGTGCCCGGCCAACCGCGAGTACTTCCGCGGCGGCGGTTACAGCCTGCACTTCGTGTCCAAGGGCGGCGTGCCTGTGACCATGATTCGCATGAATCTGGTGAAGGGCCAAGGCCCGGTGCTCACCATCGTGGAAGGCTGGACCTGCGACCTGCCCCAGGAGGTGAACGACAAGCTCGACCAGCGCACCGACCCGGGTTGGCCGACCACCTGGTTTGCCCCGCGCCTCACCGGCAAGGGCGGCTTCAAGGATGTGTACACCGTCATGGCCAACATGGGTGCCAACCACGGCGCCTGGACCTACGGCCACATCGGTGCTGATATCATCACCCTGGCTTCCATGCTCCGCATCCCGGTGTACGCCCACAACGTGCCCGAGGACCAGGTCTACCGCCCGGCAGCCTGGAGCCTCTTCGGCACCGAATGCCCCGAAAGCGCCGACTTCCGCGCCTGCGCCAACTTCGGTCCCATCTACGGCAAGTATTAATTCCGTACTTATACCGGCCCTGCCACCCGGCAGGGCCGGTATTGCTTTATGAACCCCGCTTATAAGAAAATCTACACCTGCACACCGGTGGCTTTTCACGCGAATGATGGTTTCTACATTCGCGATACGGGGCTCATTGCGTCCACTCTCCGCACCATGGGGGTGGAGAGTCGCTGCATCATGCCTCTGCCATACTATGAGGATGATCAGCGGGAACACCTCATCCGCACCGAGTACCGCAATCTGGAATCTGCCGATTGGTGGCGCTCGCTGGGGATTGATGCGCTCGTTCTTTATTCCTGGGGGGCTCCGCGGTATCGCCGCATTGCCTATGCTGTCCGCAAAGCCGGAATCCGGCTGGTGCTGCACATGGATACCTCCGGTGATTTTGTAGGCTCCCAGCCAGAGGATACGCCATGGTGGCGCATTCTGTATCTCAAGCTGCGCGTTCTGGCCCAGGATGTGTTGCGGGCCCGCCACATGAAGCAGGCGGACGTGATTACCATGTGCCCGGAAGCTGCCAGGGCGGTGTCGCACAAGCTTTTTTACGGAAAGTGGGTGCAGGAGAAGTGTTTCCCTATGTCGAATCCCGTTTCGCCGGCCTGCAAGTATAATGGCGAAGAGAAAAAGAACCTGGTGATGTGTGTCGGCCGTTGGGATGATGAGTTTCAGAAGCGCCCGGCCATGCTCATGGCGACGCTGGAGCGATTTTATGCGACTCCTACCGAGACCGTTACGCGAGTGTACGGAACCATCACATCGGAGTTGCAACAGTGGCATGCAAAGCTGCCGCTCCACGTTGCCCGACAGGTTGAACTGGTGGGCTACCTGCCTAATCATGAGTTGAGAAAGCAGTATTGCCAGGCCCGCGTTGTCTTATGCACTTCTCGTTTTGAGGGGTCTCATATTTCATCCTGCGAGGGGCTGTGCAGCGGGTGTTCTGTGGTTGTGCCGCCGCGCCATGAAGAGCTCCGGGATGTCATCTGGTATGCCTCAGCGCAATCAGGGACGGTATCGGATGCGGATACTCCGGAGTCTCTGGCGAAAGCGCTTGAAAAAGAGCTCGATTTGTGGGATTCCGGTGCGAGAAACCCTTGGAATATTGCTTCGTATTGGCAACCATACTTCCACGCTGATAAAGTTTTCAACAAGATATTCGAATAAATAAACATATGTCCTACGTACTTTGCTTAGACTGCGGTGCGACCAATGTGCGCGCCATTCTGGTCGATGATAAGGGGCAGCTGGTGGCCAAATCCAGCCAGCCCAACTCCACCGATGCGGGGAGCGAGAATCCGGATTTCCATGTGTGGAATGCCGACCGCATCCTGAACCAGCTGGCCACTTGCGCCCGCGAGATTCTGCCGCAGATTGATGCCTCCCAGGTAAAGGCTGTGACCATCACCACCTTTGGCGTGGATGGCGCTCTGGTGAACGAGGCCGGTGAACTGCTCTACCCGGTGATTTCCTGGAAATGCCCGCGCACGGCTGAGGTGATGAAGCGCGTGGCGGAGTACATGCCGCAAGGCATGCTGAACTCCATTTCCGGTGTGGGTGAGTTTGCGTTCAATACGATTTACAAGCTCATCTGGCTCAAGGAGAACCGCCCGGAACTGGTGGAGCAGGCACATGCCTGGCTCTTCATTTCCAATATCCTGGCGCATCGCCTCACCGGCGTGATGGCCACGGACCGCACCATGGCCGGCACTTCCCAGATGACCGATCTCTGCACCGGTGACTGGAGCTGCGAGATTCTTTCTGCCATCGGTATCCGCAAGGAACTTTTCCCGCCCATGGTGAATGCCGGCGATACCATCGGCACCCTCACTCCCGCCGCCTGTGAGCTGCTGGGGCTGCCGAATGCCGTGCCGGTCATTTCCACCGGCCACGATACGCAGTTTGCCCTTTTCGGCAGTGGCGTGCAGGAGAACCAGCCCTTCCTTTCCAGTGGTACCTGGGAAATCCTGATGCTGCGCACCGCCAAGGCCAGTCTGGAGCCCGAGGACTACGCCGCCGGCGCCACTGTTGAATACGACAGCAAGACCGGCCTGCTCAACCCCGGCCTGCAGTGGATTGCCAGCGGCATCATCGAGTGGGTGAAGGCCACCTGCTACAATGGCGAGAGTTTCGATACCATGGATGCCGAGGCTGAGAAGATTGCCCCCGGCTGCGATGGCGTGAAGCTCATCCCCGATTTCCTGCCCAGCGATGCCGTGCCCGGCAGCATTCAGGGCCTGGTGCTGGGCCGCACCCGTGCCCACATCTACCGCGCCGCCATGGAGGCCCTCACCCTGCGCCTGAAGCAGCGCCTGGAGAAGCTGGAGAAGGTGGGCGGCTTCAAGTCCACCGATCTGCTGCTGGTGGGCGGTGGCGCCCGCAACAAGGTATGGACCCAGATGCGCGCCGATATCCTCGGCCTGCCTATCCGCATTTCCAATGTCTCCGAAAGCACCGTGCTGGGTGCTTCCATGTATGCCTTTGCCGGGGCAGGGGTGTTCGATTCCCCCGAATCCTGCCGCGACGCCTTCGGCATCACCTACACCATCATCAACCCCGGCGAACAGCAATCCGCCTACGCCGAACTCTATTCTTAATTATTCACTATTCATTATTCACTCCAAATATGGCTAATCCCGAACTCTACATCAAACCCGCTCTGCCGGATCGCATCTTCCCTTGGGAGAACTACGACCCGCAGACCCGCGAAGAAATCGATGCTTTCTTCAACAGCCCCGAAATCCGCGTTATCAAGGAGCGCATGGTCGATATGGGCCGCCGCCTCTGGCAGCGCGAATACGTGGACGGCAACGGTGGCAACCTCTCCGTGCGTGTTGCCAAGGACCTGGTGCTCTGCTCTCCCACGCTCTGCTCCAAGGGCTTCATGACCGTGGACGATATCTGCCTGGTGGATATGAACGCCGGCCAGCTCTGCGGCTACCGCCCCGCCACCAGCGAGGTGAAGACCCACATCGCCATGATGAAGGAAGTAGGCGTGAACGCCTGCATCCACGCCCATCCTCCGTGCTGCAATGCCTTCCTTTTCGCCGGTATGGTGCCCCCGAACGGCATCAACCCCGAGGCGGATATCTTCCTGGGCCACATCCCGCTGGCCCCCTACGGCACCCCCGGCTCTCCCGAGACCGCCGAGGCCGTGGCTAAGGCTTCTCACCAGAGCACCGTGGTGTTCATGGAGAACCACGGCGTCATCACCGGCGCCCGCCACATCGAGGAGGCCGAGTGGTTCATGGAAAATGCCGATGCCTACTGCAAGATGGTGCTCTTTGCCGACATGCACGGCGGCAAGCTCAACCAGGTGGACGAAGCCGGCATTGCCGACTTCCTCGCCATCCGCAAGAATATCGGCTACTCCGTGCCCGAAGGCCAGCCCCTGTACAACTTCCGCGAGTACAACGGCTACACCATGGGCATCGCCGGCAAGAAGGACTGATTCACCAGCCTTTCTTCCCTGATTTTCACCGCCGCATTGGTATGTGACCGATGCGGCGGTTTTATAATCAGATGGTTATGGGTGTCAGTGTAAAATTTCAAGTAGTACTTGAAATTTTACACTGATTGTGATAAGATGCTGGGTGTGAAAGGGAAGCAATACATAGAGCGCGATGTGACACCTCATCTTCAGAAGCTGATGAGCACATACCCCGTGGTGACCATTTGTGGCCCCCGCCAGTCGGGGAAAACCACGCTTGCCCGGCATTTGTACCCGGAATATGATTATGTGAGTCTGGAGAATCACAATGAGCGCCAGCGATTCTACGATGACCCGATGGGATTTCTGGCTCTCCATAAAGCACCCTGCATTTTCGATGAGGTGCAGAATACACCGGAGTTGCTCAGTTACTTGCAGGGGATAGTGGATGAGCAGGATACTCCGGGCATGTATATCCTTACAGGTAGTGTGCAGATGGAGTTGCAGGAGAAGGTGACACAGAGTCTGGCCGGGCGCACCGGATTTGTCGATTTGCTGCCCTTATCGCTGCATGAGTTGCAGCAGGCCGGAATCATGCTGAGCCGGGATGAGTATATGCTGCTGGGCGGGTTGCCTCGCGTGCATGTGCAGCAGATTGACCCGGTCAATGCCTATGCGGATTATTTCCGAAGCTATGTGGAGCGCGACCTCCGGCAACTGGTCAACATCCGCAATCTTGGGGAATTTGAGCTATTCGTGCGCTTGCTGGCAGCAAGAGTGGGGCAGGTGGTTAATTTATCCTCCATGGCTGGGGAGGTGGGGGTAAGCTCTACCACGCTGCGGGAGTGGCTGACGCTGCTTGAGGCTTCCTACGTTGTTTTTACCTTGCGCCCATACTACAAGAACTTTGGCAAGCGCCTGACCAAGACCCCCAAGGTTTACTTTACCGAGCCTGGTCTGGTGACCAGCTTGCTGGGAATTGAGACTCCTGCCCAGATGGGGCGCGACCCCTTGGTCGGAAACATGTTTGAAAATCTGGTAGTGTTGGAAGCTCTTAAAAGCCGCTTTAATGCTGGCCGGCGCTCCAACCTGTATTTCTTCCGTGATGCCAAGGGGTTTGAAATAGACCTCATCCTAGACGAGCAGCGCCTCCCCAAACCTGTCGAGGTCAAATCCACGCACACCTATGATTCCAACCTTACCCGGAATGTGCGGCTGTTTCAGACCATGGTGCCGGAGTCTCTGCCTCCGCATCTGGTTTACGCCGGCGCTTCTATGGGCTCGGTTCAAGGTGTGTCCGTAGATTCGTATCTGGATATATACCGAATTATCAATGGATAATATAGAGCTGTGCAAAATTTCAAGTAGTACTTGAAATTTTACACAGCTCGATATAAGCGCTTGATGCAGAAAAAGAACCAGGCCATTCCGTTGGGGAATGGCCTGAGTCATGAAAACGTGTGGTGAGGAATCCGGGATTAGCGGATGGTCTTCACGGTGACAGCTTCCTTACCCACGCGGTCGCGGAGGTAGTGGAGCTTGGCGCGGCGCACCTTGCCGCGGGTCACAACCTCGATCTTGGCAATCTTGGGGGTGTGGATGGGGAAGGAGCGTTCCACGCCTTCGCCGTAGGCAATCTTACGAACGGTGAAAGCCTCGTTGATGCCGGCGCCACGCTTGGCAATGACGATGCCCTGGAAGATCTGCACGCGTTCCTTGCCACCTTCAATCACGCGGCAGTGCACCTTCACGGTGTCGCCAACGTTGAAGGGCGTCACGTCGTCCTTCATCTGCTCTTTTCCGATAGTGTCGAGAATGTTCATCTTGTCTCCTTCTTGTATTTAGTAAATGTTCAGTGAGCCTCCCGGCTCGGGTGGGTGCGACAGTCTACACGATTTTTTGGTTCTTGGCAATGCAAATTTCACATTTTGTCGAATTTTTTTGAATTCGGATGCCAAAAAGGGAAGAAAATGAGGGGCTAATGTGTGCCCGCAGCGAAGATACGGATTGACAAGCGGAGCAGGGTAGTATATAACGCGCGAACACGTTCAAGCACATCAGCACTATGCCCGCACGCAAAAAATCCATCAAACGCAAGGTCCGCAACTGGACAGCCGCCGATTCTGCCGAACTGTATGGGGTCGATAACTGGAGTAACGATTATTTCAGCGTGTCGCGCGCAGGCGAGGTGAATGTGCACCTGGTGGATACGGATGGCAGCACCAAGGAGGTGAGCCTGCCGGAAATCATGAAGGGGCTGGAGGAGCGCGGCACGAATGTGCCGGTGCTGCTGCGTTTTCGCGACCTGCTGCATGCCCGAATCGATGAGCTGAACAAAAGTTTTTCCAAGGCTATCAAGGCCGCCGGGTACACGGGCAAATACCGCGGGGTGTACCCCATCAAGGTGAACCAGCAGCGCATGGTGGTGGAGGAAGTGGTGGCCCATGGCCAGAAATACCACTACGGCCTGGAGGCCGGCTCCAAGCCGGAGCTCATCGCCGCCATGGCCTATATGCGCGATGCTGAGTCTTTCCTCATGTGCAATGGGTACAAGGATGATGAGTTCATCGACCTTGCGCTCATGGGCATGCGCATGGGTATGAAAATCTGCCTGATTCTGGAGATGCCCAACGAGCTGCCCGCCATTCTGCGCCGTGCGGAGGCACTGGGCGTGGAGCCGAACCTGGGTGTGCGCGTGCGTCTGGCGTCCAAGGGCTCCGGCCACTGGAGCGAGTCTGCCGGCGATAAGTCGGTGTTCGGGTTGAATGCGGCCCAGGTCATCGATGTGGTGGACACGCTGAAAGCCGCGGGCAAGCTGCATTGCCTCAAGGCGCTGCACTACCACCAGGGCAGCCAGATTTCCAACGTGACCGTGATTCGCGGCGGCCTGACCGAGGCCTGTCGCATCTACATCGACCTGGTGAAGGAGGGCGCTCCCATGGGCACGCTCGATATGGGCGGTGGCCTGGCCGTGGACTACGATGGCTCCAAGACGAATTTCCATTCCTCCTGTAACTACTCCATTGAGGAGTATGCCCGCGACATCGTGGAGGTGGTGGGTGACCTGTGCAGCAAGCATGGGGTGGAGCATCCCACGCTGGTGACGGAATCCGGCCGTGCGGTGTCGGCCTACCATGCGGTGCTGGTGTTCAATGTGCTGGATGTGACCAGTGCCCCCGGCAGCGAGGCCCAGCCGCCCGCGCTTCCTGAGAATGCCAATGATATTCTGCTGGCGCTGGATGAGACGCACCGCATGCTCACCCGCAAGAACATCCAGGAGTGCTACAACGACGCCATTTACTACCGCGACCAGCTGCGCGCCATGTTCTACCACGGCAATGCCACCCTGCGCGAGCGCGGCGTGGGCGAGGCCATTTACTGGCACATCATGGGCCTCATCTCCCGCCGCATTGGTGAGATGAGCGAGATTCCCGAGGATTTGAAGGAGGTGTCCGACAACATGGTGGACTACTACTACTCGAACTTCTCCGTGTTCCAGAGTCTGCCGGATTCCTGGGCCATCGACCAGCTCTTCCCGGTCATGCCCATCCAGCGTCTGGACGAGCGTCCCACGCAGCGCACCGTGCTGGTGGATATCACCTGCGACTGCGATGGCAAGGTGGACCACTTCATCGACCGCGAGGACGTGGCAAAATCTCTGCCTCTGCACGAGGTGGACCCCAAGGAGAATTACTACGTGGCCATCTTCATGGTGGGCGCCTATCAGGAAACCCTGGGAGACCTGCACAACCTGCTGGGCGATACGAACGTGGTGAGCGTGCATCTGGAAAACGGCCGTCCCGTGTTTACTCAGGAAGAAGAGGGCGACAGCGTGGCCGACGTGCTCTCCTATGTGAAATACGATGCCAAGGACCTGGTGGCCAAGTTCCGCGCTCTCGCCGAACGCGGCGTGGAAAACGGCCTCATCACCCCCCGCCAGCGCCGCGATGCCCTCGAAGCCTACCGCAACGGCCTGAGCGGGTATACCTATTACGAGCTGTAACATTGCGGGCGCAAGCCCGCAATTCAGACCAGCCGCAGGCTTGATTTGGACTGCAGCGCCTGACTCTCTTTTCCCGCGCGCCCGTATGGCCGCACAAGTGTCCCAAAGGTTGAGTTCTGAGCTCGATAAATTGGAATTTGTGGGGAAACTCTGTCGGAGCATGGGACTTCAGTCCCGATTGGAAGCACCGTTATTTCGGGACTGAAGTCCCGTGCCCCGACAACGACAAACATCAATTTATCGATCGCTTACGCGTTGTAACAGCTCGTTTTTGCGGCACGGCACTCGCTCTCTGTGGAAAGCAGACTTTGAAAAACCGAAAGCACCATAAGAGAGATGTCTGAACAGGTAAGTATAGGCCAGGGGTGAGGCAAATTTCCCTGCGAATTGAATACAAGGGGAGAAAAAACTTGCAAATCGAAAGAATTCTGTCAAACTGAGCCTGGGGTTGCATAATGCGTTGGGTATATTTGTTAGTGTATTTGTTAGTATTATAACTCCATTTTTACTGAAAAATGATTCTAACGCTTTTTTATAAAAATGAGAATCAGTATGAAATGTAAAAGTTTATTATTGTTATTATCGGTGATGTGGGCTGTTTGCTCCTCTACCTTGGAATCAAGGGATTTACTTGTTTGCGAATATAACCCAAGTGAACGAACAGTTTCGGGCAGACTTGGAACAAGGAAGAGATCTGTGCCCGCGATGTATAGCAGGTATAAAAAAGCTTCAAATTATGAGGATGTTCATCCCGCTTTTAAAGCATTGATTGAGCAAAACTGCAAGAATTATCGCGAATATGCCGGAAGAAGTCTTTTGTATCTAAATGAAGAAGATGGTTTTGGTCTTTATGAAACAGGTGGCACCATCCTTTTATATCGTTCAAGATTTTTTGGAGATGATGCGGCTTGGACCTATCAAAAAGAACCCGCCATTAACCCCCAAACAGATCGGCCATGGATTGAATTATCGGCATCTGAATTAAAAGCGGTGAACCGCGGAAATAAAGTGATGGATGAATCTGATCAAGAATTTTTAAAAGATGTTCTTTCCATTTTAAACGAAACTTTTCATTATTATTATGGCATGCAACTGGTCGATTTAGGGCGCGATCCAAATGTTGACCTAGCTCAATTAATGGGTAAATTCATTCCTTCAAAAATTCTTTTTATTGATAAACACGTTGATCTGCTTGATTTATCAAATTATTCGGCGCAACAAATCGATCTTTATCGCACTTTGGGGCATCCCACTTATAATTATGAAGGTTTTTTTCACCCTGAAACAAAACTAGGCATTGGATCAAATTGTGGGGGAAAAGGAATAATTGGTGTTCCATTGCGAATTCCAGAAAGTATGGAAGTAGCTTATCACAATCAAGCTTGCCCAAATGAAGTGAATCCTTCTTTAGGGGCAAGGGCCGTACAGTTCTATAGTATTTTTCTTAACTTAAATAAAATGATGGAAGGGTTAGAAAGGCTTTGCGCAGAACGAGGCGTGAATTTAAGATCGCAATCCGCGAATAAAACGCCATTGGCAAGAGCGCTTTATCTTGTTTATAAAAAAACAGATAAGTATGTGGAGGCATTGGTTTCTAATGAATATATTCGACAGAGTAAAGATATGCATGCTTTAGATGAAGGGGTGAACCATGTTTATGATGTTGTCCCCATTAAGGGATTATACGAAGCCAGGTCTTCTTCAAGATCCTCTTCCAGAGCATCATCCCGCTCTTCATCTAGAACAAGGGCAACAAGTTCAAGAACCGTGCGCCGGAATCAGAGCGCATCCAGAGAGCGCAATTAAAAGGGGGGGGCTGAAATGATGAAAAAATGGGGACTGTTGCGCTTTAGACGGAAAAGGAACGCTGCCGATTTTTGTTTTTCCACCCATATAAGGTTGAAGCGCAACCGGAACTTTTACAGCCCCGTCAGCTTGTTGATGATTTTCAATCGCTTCCACCAAAACGCGAACTCTCCCGGGAATCTTGAAGAAGCCCCCGAATTCCGCAAGCCTTGTCGATATCAGTTTGTGGCGATATGGATATAAGACACAACTCCGCAGCGATTACGCTTGCGCAGAACGGTTAGATATGGTATAAGCCCCGGCGCAATAAACCGGGGCTTATAGCATTATGAAAGAAACGCTCAGAAAAATCAACAGTTTCATTCCCCAGGGCATCATCTGCCTGGTGATTGTTTTCGGCATTTTTGCCTACATTGCATCGCAGATGGGCACGCCGCAGATGCTGAACACCATCATGAAGACGGCGCACGACCTGCTGCTTAACACGGTGTTCTACCTCATGGCCATCTGCGTGATTACCGGCGCCATCGGCCGCCTGTTTGTGGAGTTCGGCGTGGTGAGCCTGCTGGAAAAGCTGCTGCGCCCGCTGATGAAGCCGTTGTTCAATCTGCCCGGTGTGGCTTCGCTGGGGGCGGTGCTTACCTTCCTGTCGGATAACCCGGCCATCATTGCTCTGGCGCAGGATAAGCGCTTCAGCTCCTATTTCAAGAAATACCAGTTCATTTCCCTCACGAACTTCGGCACGGCTTTCGGTATGGGCCTGCTGGTTATTGTGTTCATGGTGGGGCAGGGCTTCTACGCGGCTCCCTTCATCGGGCTGTTTGGCGCGGTGTGCGGCTGTATCGTTTCCACGCGCCTCATGCAGCGCTTCATCCTGAAGAAGATGCCGGAGTTTGCCATCGAGGATGCCTGCGAACCCGCCGAACTGGCTGAGGCCAAGGTGGAGGAATACACCAAGCCGCTCTTCCAGCGTATTCTGGATTCCCTGCTGGATGGTGGCCGTACTGGTGTGGATGTGGGTATCGCCATTATCCCCGGTGTACTGATTATTTCCACGCTGGTGATGCTGCTCACCTTCGGCCCCGCCGCCGGTGGTAACTTCACCGGTGCAGCTTACGAGGGCGTGGAGCTGCTGCCTTGGATTGGCGCCAAGTGCGGCTTTGTGTTCGAATGGCTCTTCGGCTTTACCGACCCGCATCTTATCGCCTTCCCGATTACGGCGCTGGGTGCCGTGGGCGCGGCTCTGGGACTGGTCCCCAACTTCATCAACGCCGGCTGGGTGGATGGCAACGCCATTGCCGTGTTCACTGCCATCGGCATGTGCTGGAGCGGCTACTTGAGCACCCACACCGCCATGCTTGATACCCTGGGCTACCGTCACCTCACCTCCAAGGCCATCTGGGCCCACACCATCGGCGGTCTTTGTGCCGCCATCGTGGCTCACTGGGCTTATGTGCTCTACACTCTGATTTAATCCCCTTATGAAGAAACTGATACCTGCCATCATGCTGCTGGCTCTGGGGCTCAGCTCCTGCGCCGTGAAGACCGTGACCCGCAAGGAACTGCTCACCCCCACGCTTTCCACCGCCATGGACAGCAGTGAGCTGACCGATATGAAATACTACGGCTGCGATGCCGAGTATGACTACTTCACCCGCGGCTACACCCGCTACCGCGTGCTCAAGAGTGAGAATTGCCTGCCCGAGAGCGGCCGCTTCGCTTTCAACAACTGGCAGGGCGGCAAGCTTTACCGTGATTGCCTCAAGGAATCTGTGAGCAGCAGCCTGACCTCTAAGCTGCAGAACCTGCTGAATGGCGCCACTACAAATGGCACCAGTGCTCAGACCCTGCCGAGCAGCCCGGTTACGACCACTCCGGCCGCCACCCAGCCCTATCAGCCTCAGACCCAGACGGGCAAGGCCATCCAGAACTGGCTCAACCAGCGTAAGACCACCACTGCCCAGTAAAGGAGTTTTTCCCATTACTCAGGAATCCCCCGCAGCCGTCAGGCCTGCGGGGGATTCTTGTTGCTCGCTGCGAGTTGGACGAATCGGGGCACGGGACTTCAGCCCGATTATTGCTCCGGCAATTAAAGAATGTTGCTTGGAATAAACGATAAACTGGAATTTAGCGAGCCAACGGCGAGCGGAAACTTGAGCCCGCAAGGGCGACAGAATCATAGCCCAGCGTGGAGCCGCCACGCGGCGGAACGCTGGGTAAAACGAAGAACATATCAGAACCCCGAACGAAG
>JAGBDZ010000030.1 GCA_017937215.1 Akkermansia sp.
AATCCCCCCCGGAGAACTCACTCTCCGGGGGGCGTTTTTTATTTTTTTCACCGGTATCCCAACGATTTGCCCGGGCAATTGGAATTGGGGCGCCCCGCTGAATCGACTTTATCGGGCAGCCGGCAGACGGAACGGCTGCGGGCATCTCGCTAAACTCGGCACTGGGCGAGCCTGGGGGTGGGGGAAATCAGTGGCGGAGCAGCTCGCGGGCGTGAGCCTCGGCGGTGGGCCCGGAGGTGCCGAGCATGCGGACGAGTTCGGCGATGCGGGCGGCGGAGTCCACTTCCTCCAGCCGGGAGACGGTGCGGCCCCCGGGGGTCTGGCCTTTGGAGATGAGGTAGTGGTGGTCGGCGAGGGCGGCTACCTGCGGGAAGTGGGTGATGGCGATGACCTGGTGTTCGCGGCCGAGTTCGCGCATTTTCATGCCGACGGCGCGGGCGATTTCGCCGCCCACGTTGGCATCAATTTCGTCGAAGATGAGCAGGGGGGTATCATCCTGCCGGGCCAGGGCGCTCTTCAACGCGAGCATGACGCGGGCAAGCTCACCGCTGGAGGCAATGAGACGCAGGGCTTTCTGCGGTTCGCCGGGGTTGGGGCCGAAGAGGAAGTCCACTTCCTCCATGCCCTGCGGGCCGGGCTCGGGCAGGGGGGTGAGCTGCGCGGTGAACAGGGCCTGGCGGAAGCCGAGGTGGCAGGCGTGGGTGAGGAAATCGGCCTCCAGCCGCGGGGCGGCAGCTGCCCGGGTGGCGGAGAGCTCGCTGCCGGCCCGGAGGAGCGCGGCGCGGCAGTGTTCTTCTGCGGCCTGCAGTTCTTCCAGCCGGGCTTCGCGGTTGCCGATGGCATCGAGCCTGGTGCGGCAGGTTTCCAGGTGTGCGGTGATGGTTTCGAAATCGGCGCCGTATTTGCGTTTCAGATTATCGAGCAGGGAGACGCGGTTTTCCAGCGCCGCGAGCTCGGCGGGGTCGCATTCGAGCGTTTCTACGTAGTCCCGGAGGTTGGCGGCAAGGTCCTCGGCGGTATCAATGAGGCTGGCGAGACTCTCCAGCCAGGGGGTGGTGGTGGCATCCAGCCGCTCCAGGTCGCGGCCGCTGCGCACGAGCTGGTGCAGCGTGGCGAGCAGGGAAGCTTCCTCGGCGTCGACCAGGTGTGCCATGGGCAGGGCGGTATCGCGCAGGCGGTTGGCGTTGCGGGCGCGTTGCCAGCGGGCTTCGAGCCCCTCCACTTCCTCTGCGGTGAAGGCGGCGCTTTCGATTTCCTCTACCTGGTGGCGCAGGAAATCGAGCTCGCGCTCGTTGGCCATTTCGCTTTCGAGCAGGGTGCGGTAGGCATGCTGCGCCTCGCGCCAGGCACGGTAGGCGGCGTGGTAGGCGGCCAGGGCAGGGGCGTTTTCGGCAAAGGCATCCAGCAGGCAGAGCTGGCGCTCTTGCGAGGTGAGGGAGCGGTGCTCCTCCGGGTGGTGCATATCGACCAGGCCGGCGCCGATGCGTTTGAGCAGTTGCAGGGTAACGGGGCAGCTGTTGATGAATTGGCGGTTGCCGGTGGCGGTGACCACGCGGCGGATGATGAGCAGACCATCCTCGCAGGGCGGGACGCCGCTTTCCTCCAGCGCGGTATTCAGAGCGGCGGTGTCGGCCAGCTGGAATACGGCCTCGATGCTGCACTGCGTTTCCCCGCTGCGGATGAGGCTTTTATCTGCCCGCTCACCCAGGGCCAGAGAAATGCCACCCATGATGACGGATTTGCCGGCTCCGGTTTCACCGGTGATGCCCAGGAACCCCGCGTGGGGCTCCCAGGTGAGTTCGTCGACCAGGGCCAGATTCCGTATCTTGAGCAGGGAGAGCATAATTTATCTTTGCGTTCTGCCGGAGATTATGCCATAATGCGCACGGAAATCAAAACCAAAAACCGATGCTGAACGTACTTTTCCTTGGCAGCGGCACCTCTACCGGGGTGCCTGTGATTGGCTGCGACTGTGGGGTCTGCCGCTCGACCGACCCGCGCAATAAGCGCTGGCGCGCATCGGTGCTGGTGCGTTCGGCGAGCACGGCGCTGCTGGTGGATTCGTGCCCGGATCTGCGAGCGCAGGCGCTGCGGCACAGGCTCACGGCGATTGATGCTGTGCTTTACACCCACGAGCACCTGGACCACACCGCGGGATTTGATGAGATGCGCGCGTTCTGCTGGCGGCGCGCGGAGCGCCTGCCGCTCTATGCCGGCACGAGCTGCCTGGCGCACCTGAAGCGCATGTTCGGCTGGGCTTTTGATGAACGCAACACCTACCAGGGCTATATCCGCCCAGCAGCGCATGACCACGCCGGCGCTCCTTTTACGGTGGGGGATATTGAGGTGACCCCGGTGCCGGTGATTCACGCCACGGTGGAGACCTTCGGTTATGTGTTCCGCTGCGGCGGGGCCAGTTTCGGTTATGTGCCGGATATTCAGGAGCTGCCTGAATCCTCTGCCTCTTTGCTTATGGGGCTGGATGCACTGGCTATGGATGGCCTGCGCTACCGTCCGCACCGCACTCATTTCTGTGTGGATGATTCGGTGCGCGCTATGCAGCAGCTGCAACCCCGGCGCGGCTACCTTACTCACGTGGGGCACGAGGTGGAGTACAATGGCCTCTGCGGCTATCTGCCGGAGTTTATGGAGCCGGCCTACGATGGTATGGAGCTGATATTGAAGTGAGTTGCTTATTTTCCGCATGAAACGCGGTTCCCCCTTGTGCTCTTCGGGTGACAAGGGTGGGTGTTTGTGTTCTAATGGGCACCGGCAAGAGCCCACGGCTGCCTCAATTCTGCCGGCGCAGAACGGCAAGCAGTGCGACCACGCGGCCCCGACCCCCCACGCGGGGTAATCGCCTTGCAGCCGATTTGCCATACCAACGAACAGAACACCTATTACCGACTATGGCTGATATTGAAAGCAACTACCAGATTAAGTATTCCGAAAAGTGGGGCAGCTACCTGCAGCAGGAGGTCTCTCGCCTCGATAAGTATGTGACCGTGGAATCCGGGCTCTCCGGCAAGATGGCCGCTTTTGACCAGTATGGGCTCCTCTCTTTCGATGAGAAAACCGAGCGCATGAAGGGCACCACGCTTTCCGAAGCTCCCACTACCCGCCGCGTGATTCACCCCAAGATTTTCACCAAGGCCGTGGGCTTTGACGAGTTTGATGCCAAGAAACTCGCCAACATTGATGTGCCGGTGAGCAAGACCATCGAAAGTCTGCGCGCGGCCGCCGGCCGCTGCATGGATAAGGTCATGATTGATGCCTTCCTGGGCGCCAATTATACCGGTGAGAATGGCACCGTGGCGGTGAATCTCCCCGCTTCTCAGATTATTGAGGCGGATTTCGTGGAGAGTGGCAGTGCGGTGGAAAGCAATCTCACCGTGGGTAAGCTCCGACATGCTCTTACCATTCTGCAGCAGAATGAGGCCTGGAGCGACGAGCGCCGCGCCTATGGCGATGAATTGGTGCTGGCCTGCTCCAGCAGCCAGATTAATTCCCTGCTGCAGCAACAGGAGGTCTCCAGCTTTGACTACAATGCCGTGCGCGCTCTGGCCGAGGGCCGCCTGGAGTCTTTCCTCGGCTTCCGTATCATCCGCACCGAACAGCTCCCGGTGGATGATTCCGGCGTGCGTTCCTGCCTGGCATGGGTGAAGAGCCGCGCCCAGTTCGGCATATGGGATGATTTCAAGGTGAAACTTTCCGTGCGCGACGATCTGGACGAAACGCTCCAGATTCGCGCCAAGTTTGCCTGCGGCGCTACCCGCCTGCAGGAGGAAGGTTTCGTGAAGATTCTCTGCGCAGAGTAGGCGCAGATTGGGAGTAAGGGTAAAAAAGATGCCCCCCGGTGGAGAAATCCGCCGGGGGGTCCGGCTTTTGTGCTTGCCAAATCATATGGGCGGCGTTAGAATGGCGCTGTACAAATGTACTTAAATTTCTAAACATCATGAAACCTACACTTCTTGTTCTCGCAGCAGGTATGGGCAGCCGTTATGGCGGTCTTAAGCAGCTTGACCCCATGGGCCCCAACGGAGAAGTAATCCTGGATTACTCCGTGTATGATGCCATCCGCGCCGGTTTCGGTAAGGTCGTTTTCATTATTCGTAAAGATTTCGAGGAGGCTTTCAAGAACCAGGTCGGTGCTCGTTTCGCCGGTAAAATCGAAGTTGATTATGCTTTCCAGGCTCTCGATGACCTGCCCGAGGGGTATAGCGTGCCCGAAGGCCGCGTGAAGCCCTGGGGTACCGCCCACGCTCTGCTCGCCGCCCGCAATGTGGTGAAGGAGCCTTTCGGCGTGGTGAATGCTGATGACTTCTACGGCGCAGATGCTTTCCAGAAGGCTGCCGAGTTCCTCACAGCTGCTCCCGCCGCCGATGGTAAGGAGCACTACGGCATGATTGGCTACCCGCTCAAGAATACTCTCAGCGACCACGGTGATGTGAACCGCGGTATCTGCGGTATTCAGAACGGCTACCTCGACAGCGTGGAGGAATACACCAAGATTAAGACCGAAGAAGACGGCGTGTGCCGTGGCGACAGCCTGAGCGGCGAGCGCAAACCCGTGGACCCCGAGGAGCTTGTCTCCATGAACTTCTGGGTGTTCCCCGCCAGCTTCATCGGCCAGATTCAGGACCACTTCAACCGCTTCATGGCCGCCCATGGCAGCGAGCTGAAGAGCGAGTGCTACATCCCCACCGTGGTGGACGAACTTATTCACAACGGCAAGGCTGATTGCAGCGTCATCAAGACCACGGCCAACTGGCTCGGCGTCACCTATCCCAGCGACAAGCCCGCTGTGGTAGAGAGCATTGCCAAGCTGGTGGAAGAAGGTGTGTACCCCGCTAAACTCGGTTAAGCATATGTACGATCTCCGGAAAATTGCCGGTCTGTTCGACATCCGCGCCGACTATGTGTATGGCGAGTCCTACGGCTCCGGTCACATCAATGATACCTTCCGCATCGAGGTGGAGCAGGCCGGTATCCGCCTGCGCTACATCCTGCAGCGTGTGAACAGCAACGTGTTCCGCCAGCCTATCGGGCTTATGGAAAACGTGAAGCGCGTGACCGATGAGGCTCTGCGTGTGCTGCTCGAGGAGGGGTGCAAGGAGGCCTACCGCCGCACCCTCACTATCATCCCCGCCAAGGACGGTAAGCCCTATGCGCAGGATGAGGAGGGCAATGTATGGCGTGTGTATCCTTTCATTGAGCGTGCCCGCACCTACGATATGATTGAAAATCCCGGCCAGTGCGTCGAGGTGGCTCGCGCTTTTGGTAACTTCCAGAAGCTGGGTGCCAATCTGCCCGGTGCTCCTCTGTTTGAGACGATTCCCGATTTCCATAACACCACCAAGCGCTTCCAGAACTTCCAGAAGGCAATCGCTGCCGACCCCCTGGGCCGCGCCAAGAGTGTGCAGAAGGAAATTGACTGGTACCTCTCCCGCGAGGCCGATTGCCACAAGGTCGTGAACTACCTGGCCAGCGGCGAGCTGCCCCTCCGTGTGACCCACAACGACACCAAGCTCAACAACGTGATGCTTGACGACGTGACCGGCGAGGGTATCTGCGTGATTGACCTGGACACCACCATGCCCGGTTCTGCTCTGTACGACTTCGGTGATATGATTCGCACTTCCACCTCCCCCGCTGCGGAGGACGAGAAGGACCTTTCTCTGGTCACCATGCGCATGGAGTATTTCGAGGCTCTGGCCAAGGGCTATTGCGAAGCCGCCACCTTCCTCACCCCGCTGGAGAAGGAGCTGCTTCCGTTCTCCGGCAAGCTCCTCACCATGGAATGCGGTATGCGCTTCCTGACCGACTACCTCGAGGGCGATACCTACTTCAAGATTAAGCGCCCCGAGCACAACCTCGACCGCACCCGCACCCAGATGGCTCTTGTGGAATCCATTGAGGCCCAGATGGACGAGATGATGAAGGTTGTGGCCAAGTACTGATTGTTCCGTTAACTCGCTTCAAGCCCTGCCTGCGTTTGCATACCCAGGCAGGGCTTCTCTATTGTACGCCCACTGGGCAATGATGGCGGCCGTTGCGTTGGTCGAGAATCCGCGGCTGGTCGGGGTGTGCGGATGCCAAGGGGGGGATGTTTCCTCAAGGCGGCAGAAACAGGCGATCCTGCCGCGTGCCACGCCATTGTCAGTCTGATAGAATTGCCTCACTTGTTCTGGACATGGCGTCCTGATGTCTCGTCCTCCAACCCGGACAAATCATACCGGAGCCGGAAAGCGGAGACGCTTAAAAAATCAGCGCCGCCACTTTATAGCAAGCTGCACTGTCCGTTCTGAAAATAGAACCCTGCTCAGTATAAAAATGCAATGAATTCAAAATATACGCTTGCCAGAGCTCGATTTATGACTATAATAGCCGCTCACTCACCTACGTGCGTATGAGTAATAACTTAGCTGAAAGAGCTCTGCAATATCACGAGCAGCCGCGCCCCGGCAAATTGGAAGTGCTGCCGTGCAAATCCTGTTTCACCATTGATGATCTGACCCTCGCCTATTCTCCCGGCGTGGCCGTGCCCTGCATGGAGATTGCTAATGATACCTCTGTGACCGGTCGCTATACCAACCGTGGTAACCTGGTGGGCGTTATCAGTAACGGTACCGCTGTGCTGGGTCTGGGCAACATTGGTGCCCACGCTTCCAAGCCGGTGATGGAAGGTAAAGGCCTTCTCTTCAAGATTTATGCTGATGTGGATGTCTTTGATATCGAGCTTGATATCAAAAAGCCCGAAACGCTTATCGAAGTCATCAAGACCATGGAGCCTACCTTCGGCGCCATCAACCTGGAGGATATCAAGGCCCCCGAATGCTTCGTGGTGGAACAGCGCCTGCGCGAGGAAATGAATATCCCGGTGTTCCATGATGACCAGCACGGCACGGCCGTTATCTCCGGTGCAGCCCTGCTGAATGCAGCCCACCTCACCGGCCGCATGCTGCAGGATATGCGCTGCGTGGTCTGCGGTGCCGGTGCTGCCGGTATCGCCTGTGCTAAGTTCTACATGGCTCTGGGTATCCGCCGCGAAAATATCTTCATGTTCGACTCCAAGGGCCTTATTCACACCGGCCGCCTGGACCTGCATCCCACCAAGGCCATGTTCGCCCAGAGTGAGGACTGCACCCTCGAGGTGGCCCTGCAGGACGCCGATATTTTCCTCGGCCTCTCCAAGAAGGGACTCCTTAAGCCCGAGATGGTCAAGAGTATGGCTCCTAACCCCATCATCTTTGCCTGCGCTAACCCCGACCCCGAAATTACCTATGATGAGGCCAAGGCTGCCCGCCCCGACTGCATCATGGGTTCCGGTCGCAGCGACTGGCCCAACCAGGTGAACAATGTGAGCTGCTTCCCCTACATGTTCCGCGCGGCTCTTGATATGGAGTCTACCAGCATCAGCGAGGCTATGAAGATTGCGGCTGCTCGTGCCCTGGCCGACCTGGCCCGCCAGCCTGTGCCTGCCGAGGTTGTGGCTGCCAACGGTGGTGTGCCGCTGGAATTCGGCCGCGACTATGTGATTCCGAAGCCCTTTGACCCGCGCATGATTGAGTATCTCTGCCCGGCTATTGCCGAGGCTGCCGTGCTCTCCGGCGTGGCTCGCCGTCCGCTCCCTGAGCGTGAGGCATATACGGCCCAGCTCAAGGCCCGCGTGGCCAAGGTGCACGAGCGTACACACGCCCTTGTCGATAGCTACAAGGCCTGAGTAAGCACCGGCAACACGTCTCATTTGCTAGTATTTGATTGATTCAGGAGCGCAGAGTAATATCTGCGCTCCTTTTCTGTTCTTGCTGCGACCTTGCAAAAACGGAAAAGCTTCCGAATGCTCACCCGGTATCAAATTTTAACTTTGCCTTACATAAAAAAGCCCAGAATGGGCAGGGGGTATCCATGTGCCCACGATTCGCAGGAAAATTCTTTTCATTGTATATGGACGGTCTCCAATGATTTGCGAAGAAAAAGAAAAATAATGTACAAAAAAGTCAAAAATGCGCTTGACGCCGGAAAGATGCTGTGATAAACTCCGCCCACGCCCTGCTACAGGGTAGCCCGAAAGAGAGAGCGGCAAGCCGCTTCACCGGCCGGGCGAGGCAATTTTCCAAGTATGACTTTCCGAGGCGCCGAGGGCTGCTGCGAAGCGGCACTACTGGCTAACAACCTGCCAGGCGGGGCGCCGGAGAGGATAAAG
>JAGBDZ010000031.1 GCA_017937215.1 Akkermansia sp.
CTGGGCTATGATTATGCCGCCCTGACGGGCTCAAAATTCCGCTACGCTGACGCTCCGCAAACTACTCTACAAATTCCAATTTTTTGAGCACTTTTTTCAAAATTTGCAGGTGTTTCCTGCTTGAGTAGTGTGGGTGACTTTGGTATAGTAACGGCATGTTCAATAAGTTTTTCGTGTTACTGCTGGCGGGTGGGTTGCTCGTGGGGGCAGAGTGCCTGGGCAATTCGCTGACGGTGACCAATCCCGGGGTGTGGCCGCTGATGAAGCGCGCGAAGTTCAACCCGGCGGTCAAGGTGACAATTCAGACGGATGAGTCGAAGGGTGTTCAGAAGTTTGATAAGTTTGAGGTGATGCTGGAAGACCCCGGCCAGGTGGCGCGCATTACCCTGCGCACCGGGGATGATAAGGCTAATTTCAAGGATAGTGTGGAGTTTGGCTCTGCTGAGCCGAAGGAGGGTAAGGTGGTCAGCATCAAGCCTACCGGGCGTCTGGAACGTGGCGAAACAGTGCTCTGGCTGGATGTGGAACCCAGCGAGGAATCCATCATTGGCTCGGAGGTGACAATCAAGGGGGTGAAAGCTACCATCGGCGGCAAGGCGGTGAAAGCCGAGATGGAACCGGTTTCCCAGCGTATCGGCATCATGCTGGCATTCCCCGGTGAGGATGTGGCCCAGTTGAAGGGTGCGGCCCGTCCCTGCGCAGCCTTCCGCATTCCCGGCCTCATCCAGACGAAGAAGGGCACACTTATCGGCTGTTTTGATGCCCGCTACGATAACGAGGTGGATCTTTGCCGTGATATCGATGTGGCAGCGGTGCGCTCGACTGATGGCGGCCAGACCTGGACCTTGCCCAAGGTGAACATGGATTCCGGCCCCGGCATGGCCAATGGCTGCGGCGACCCCTGCATTCTGCAGGATAAGAAGGGCCGCATCTGGATGCAGGCGCTGGCTTGTCATTTCGGCCCTGGCAGCCGCGCCATCAATTCCTCCGGCACGGGTACGGATCCCTCCCGCACCGGGCAGTGGGAAATGGTTTATTCCGACAACGAGGGCAAGAGCTGGAGCAAGATTGTGAACGTGACCAAACAGGTGAAGAAGGATGAGTGGACCCTCATTCTGGCCGGCCCCGGCAACGGTATCTGCACTAAGGATGGCACCATCGTGTTCCCCGCCCAGATCTGGCAGAATGGTGCTGACCCCGTGTGCCGCAGCACCATCTGCTACTCCAAGGATGGCCGCAAGTGGAAGATGGCCCCGCCAGTGCCCGGCAAGACTTCCGAATGCCAGGTGGTGGAGCTGAAGGACGGCTCCCTCATGCTCAACTGCCGCCACGAGGGACGCAGCGGGCGCCGCGCGGTGTATGTGACCAGTGATATGGGTGAAACCTGGGACGAGCACGAGACGCATTGCAAGGCGCTGAGCGAGCCTGTGTGCCAGGCCTCGCTGATTGCGGTGGAGACGAAGAAATACGGCCGCGTGCTGCTTTTCTCGAACCCCAAGCAGCATGGGCGCAGCAACATGACTGTGCGCGCCTCACAGGATGAGGGCAAAACCTGGAATGAAGGCCTGCTTTACGATGCGCGCGACTGCTGCGGCTATTCCTGCCTTGCCATGACTGACCCCGACCACGTGGGCGTCATCTACGAAACCTGCCACACTAACGGTGAAAATGGGTTCCGCGGCATCGGCTTTATCCGTCTGCCCCTGAAAACGATTGTGACCGGCGAGGCTGCCAAGGTGAAAGCAGCCAAGCTGAAAATTTCAGACGAAGATGATAAGGAGGCCGGTGATGCGGCCCCGAAGAAGTCTAAAAAGGGCAGAAAATCCAAAACAGGAAAGAAGAAAGGCAAGAAAAAGAAATAAATTTCAGTCTATAATAACACAGGCGGTTCTAAATGCGGAACCGCCTGATTTGCTGCTTGAATCTTCGGGGTAGGTGTGGTAGCATGCTGGCATGTTGAAAAAATGCATGTTAGCGATGCTGGCCTGTGGGCTGGCGTGTTACGCAGAAAGTTTTGAGAAACTGGGCAAGGGCGCGCTGACCACCGGCCAGGTGGAGTACGGCAAACTGAGTGCGGAAGCCGGGCACGCGGAGATTCACGGCAAGGGCCGCTCCGGCGAGAAGAGCCTGCGCATCATGGGTGGTGCCGGGCGCACTGTTTCCATTGCGTTCAAGGAGAAGCTGGCGAAGAAGACGAAGTTCTCCTTCTGGGCAGAGCGCTGGTCCGGTCGCACACCGTTCAAGGTGGCGGTGCAGGCCATCACGGCCGGCGGCAATGAGGAGGTGCTGAGCACAGACCAGGTGGGCCAGGGCAGCATTGCCACGAAGCTGGAAGGTGAACTGCCCGCCGGCGCCATGGGTATGCAGTGGGTGGTGGATACGGCAGAGGGCACCGGGCTGCTGGTGGATGACCTGATTCTGCTGATTGGTGATATGAAGGTGAAAGGGGTGGAAATTGTCAATCCGGGGCCCTATCCCATCATGAAGCGTGCGCTGCACAACCCGGTGCTGGCGCTGGATGTGCAGACCGAAGGTGCCGACAAGGCCAAGAAGTTCAACAAGGTTTCGTTCACCGTGACGAACCCCGGTCAGATTGCCAAAATCACCCTGCGCAGCGGCGATGCCAACGGCATGAACTTCAATGGCAGCATTGAATATGGTTCTGCCAAACCCGGCAAGGATGGTAAGGTGACTATCAAGTCCAAGGAGCTGCTCCAGGGCGGTGAAAACTACCTCTGGTTGGATGTGGAACCTGCTGCCAAGGCAACAGTGGGCGGACTGGTCTCGTTCAAGGGCTTCAAGGTGACGGTGGATGGCAAGGATTACAGCCCCGCGCTGAAGGAACCTGTTTCCCAGCGCATCGGCACCATGCTGGCTTTCCCTGGCGAGACGGTGGGCAACCAGCCGGATGGTGCTGAGGACCGCCCCTGCACAGCTTTTCGTATTCCTGGTCTCATCCGTACGGAGAAGGGCACTCTCATCGGCTGCTTTGATGCCCGCTATGGCCACGAGGGTGACCTTTGCGCCGATATTGATGTGGCCACGGTGCGCTCCACCGACGGTGGTCAGACCTGGACTACCCCCACGGTGAGCATGGATGCCGGCCCCGGCGGTACCAATGGCTGTGGTGACCCCTGCATTTTGCAGGATAAGAAAGGCCGCATATGGATTCAGGCTCTGGTGTGCCATTTCGGCGGGGGGGCTTCGCTGAATGTTTCCAAGACCGGTTTCGATAAGAATTCCACCGGCCAGTGGGGCATGGTGTATTCCGATAACGATGGTAAGACCTGGTGTAAGGAATACGTAAACGTGACCGAGCAGGTGAAGAAGGATGAGTGGACCTGTATTCTTGCCGGCCCTGGCAACGGTATTTGCACCAAGAAGGGCTACATCGTCTTCCCCGCCCAGATCTGGCAGAACGGTGCTAACCCCCGCTGCCGCAGTACCATCTGCTACTCAATGGATGGCGGTAAAACCTGGAAAATGGGCAATGGCCTGCCTCGCGCCACTTCCGAATGCCAGGTGGTGGAGCTCAAAGACGGCTCCATCATGATTAACTGCCGCAACGAGGCCGGCGGTGGCAAGCGTGTTATTTTCGTGACCAAGGATATGGGCGAGACCTGGGAACCTCACGAAACGAACCTGAGCGGCCTGAATGAGCCCTCGCCCCAGCCTTGCCAGGGTGGTTTTGTGGCCGTGCAGACCAAGAAGTATGGGCGTCTGCTCCTCTTCTCCAACCCGCAGGTGTATCCCCGCGCGCTCATGATTGTGCGTGCTTCACGCGACGATGGCAAGACCTGGAACGAGGGTATCATGTACGACAAGCGCCGCTGCATGGGCTATTCCTGCATGGCTATGACCGACCCTGAGAATGTGGGTATTATCTACGAAACCTGCCACACCAACGGCAAGAATGGCGCCCGCGGTATCGGCTTCATCCGCATCCCGATTGAGGCCATCATGACCGGCAGGAACGTGGCCTCCAAGGCTTCATCCGATTCCGCAGCTGATGATGCCGGGGATGATGATGAGCCCGAGGCTAAAAAGCCCAGGAAGGGCAAGAAAGGCAAAAAGGGTAAGAAAAAGAAGAAGAAATCTGCCGCCTGAGCATGCAATGATTTCCGGGCACCCTGTCTTTTGCCGGGTGAAACGACCGGGTTTGGGTTCAGCGCTCAAAAAATTGGAATTTGGCGAGCCGCAGGCGAGCGGAATTCTGAGCCCCGCCTACTGGCGGGGCGGTAAGTTCAATAGCCCAGGGCGTAAGCCCTGGGGTAAAGTGAAAATAGTAACCGAACCCCAAGCGGAGTGAGTGGGTGGCAGACGTGGATGCGCGTTGATATTCAAATAATCAATGCTTAACATAAACAGAACGCTCATGCGAATCTGCCACCCCGCCAGCTGGCGGGGTTCCGGTTATGTTATATTCCAAACCCAGCGTTCCGCCGCGTGGCGGCTCCACGCTGGGCTATGATTCTGTCGCCCTTGCGGGCTCAAGTTTCCGCTCGCCTTCGGCTCGCCAAAGTCTAATTTCCCGGGCATTTTTTTCAAACTTTGGGACACGCGAGGCGCTCGCTCGGGCGCTCAATATATAAAGCTTGAAAAATGAGTGGGAATCTGCTATGCTGCCCGCTCACCTGTACCGAAAAAGACAAATTATGAGCGCTATACCGAATGTACTGGCAGGCCGTTACGCCTCTGATTCCATGAAAGCCATCTGGTCCGCGGAGGGCCGCATTGTGCTGGAGCGTGAGTTCTGGATTGCGGTGATGAAAGCCCAGAAGGACCTGGGGCTGGATATTCCGCAGGAGGCTATTGATGCCTACGAGCGCGTGAAGGGGCAGGTGGATGTGGAGAGCATCAACGCCCGCGAGCGTGTAACCCGCCACGACGTGAAAGCCCGCATCGAGGAGTTCTGCGACCTGGCCGGTTTTGAGCACATTCACAAGGGCATGACCAGCCGCGACCTGACGGAGAACGTGGAGCAGCTGCAGATCTGGCGCTCCATGCACATCATCCGCGACAAGGCGGTGGCGGTGCTGGACCGCATGGCTAAGTGCGCCAACGGCTGGCGCGATATGGTCTTTGCTGCCCGCACGCACAATGTGGCCGCCCAGGCCACGACCATGGGCAAGCGCGTGGCGATGTTCGGCGAGGAGATTGTGCACTGGGCCTGGGCCTGGGTGAGCATGATGGAGCGCTACCGCGTGCGCGGCCTGAAGGGCGCTGTGGGCACCCAGCTGGACCAGCTTTCCCTCTTCGGCAAGAACCCGGATACGGTGCGCGAGCTCGAGGAGCGCATCTGCGCCCACCTGGGCATTGCCTCCAAGTGGATGAATGTGGGCCAGGTATACCCGCGTTCTCTGGATTTTGAGATTATTTCCGGCCTGGTGGGTCTGGCCAGCGGCCCCAGCAGCTTCTGCAAGACCTGGCGCCTCATGGTGGGCCACGAGCTCTGCACTGAGGGCTTTGCCAAGGGGCAGACCGGCTCCAGCGCCATGCCGCACAAGATGAATCCCCGCTCCTGCGAGCGTGTGAATGGTTTCCACGCCATTCTGAAGGGCCACCTCACTATGATTGGCGGCATTATCGGCGACCAGTGGAACGAGGGCGACGTGTCCTGCTCCGTGGTGCGCCGCTGTGTGCTGCCGGATGCTTTCCTGGCGGCAGATGGTCTGTTCGAGACCTTTATCACCGTGCTGGACCAGATGGGCATGTATGAGCCCGTGGTGCGCACCGAGCTGAACCGCTACCTGCCTTTCCTGATGACCACCACCATCATGATGGCGGCGGTGAAGCGCGGAGTGGGCCGCGAGACGGCGCACGAGGTCATCAAGGAGCACGCCGTGGCGGTTTCCAACGACCTGCGCAACGGCCTCATCTCCACCAATGACCTGTTGGACCGCCTGGGGGCCGATGGCCGCCTGAAGCTGACCCGCGAGGAGATTCAGGAGATTTACGACGCCAACGCCGGCGATACCGGTATGGCCGCCCAGCAGGTGGACGCTTTTGCTGCCATGGTGCAGGAGCTTGCCACCCGTTTCCCGGAGGGCGTGGGCTACGTGCCGGGTGCCATTCTTTAATCTGCCTGTATGGCTTCTGCCGGCGAACAGCTCCTGTTTGACAACGGTGCCTACCGCCTGACCGGCCGCCGCCTTGAGCAGCCCGGTCTGGTGGCGGAGCTGGTTTCACCGGCTTGTCTGCGCATCACCCGCGGCGGCGAAAGCCGCGAGGTGGCCATTCCGACCCAGTTGCCGGAGGGTTGCGCACGTCTGCACAGCTCAGTGCCGGTGCTGCAGGCCATGTATGCCCTGGCGGTGCAGGAATTGCAGGCCAATATTTCGGCGGAGGGGCATTTGCTGGCCGGTGCCGCCTGGTCTACGGTGTGGACCCGCGATATCGCTTTTGCTGCGGCGCTGGGCACGGCTCTGGCCGACCCGCAGGCCACCCGCGCCAGCCTGGAATCCCGCGTGCGCGATGGCGTGGTGGTGCAGGATACCGGCACCGGTGGTGGCTGGCCGGTTTCCACCGACCGCGTGGCCTGGGCGCTGGGTTCCTGGGCGCTCTACCAGGTGCAGGGCGATGCCAGGTGGCTGGAGTGGTGCGCGCAGGTGCTCATCAATACCCTGAAGCAGGATGCCGTGGTGCTTTCGGCAGAGAAGCTGCTGCGCCCCGGCGAGACCTCGTTCATCGACTGGCGGGAGCAGAGCTACCCGGACTGGATGACTCCGGCGGATATTGCCGCTTCCTATGCATTCGGCACCAATGTGCTGCATTATCTCTGCCGCCAGTTGCTCAGCCGCATGCTGCGCGAGCTGGGGCATGATAAACAGGCAGAGGAAGCTGCCGCTGCTGCTGCCCGCCTGGCGGAGGCAATTGACGATTGTTTCTGGAATGCCGGTGCGGCTCACTACGGCATGATGCGCACGGCCGAGGGCTATCTGGATGACCGCGTGGATTCGCTGGCTACCTCGCTGGCAGTGCTCTGCGGGCTGGTGGGTGAGCAATCTGCGCAGGTGATGCAGCATTTGCCCCGCTCACCTTTCGGCACCCCGGTGTTCACCCCATACAAGGCGAGCCAGACGCCTGCTTACCACAACCGCAGCGTGTGGCCTTTTGTGGAGGCATATGTGCTGCTGGCGCATGCCGATGTGCAGGATGCGGCCGGGGCGTGTTTCTCTATGTCGTCCCTGCTGCGGGCTGCCATGGCGTTCGGCACCAATAAGGAAAATTTCCACGCCGAGAGCGGTGAGGCGCAGGATACCATCCAGAACGGCGACCGCCAGCTCTGGAGCGTGGCAGGTATGCTCGGCATGTGCTACTACGCGCTCTTCGGCATCAAGTACGAGGGTGACCACCTGGTGATTCAGCCTTGTGTGCCCCGCGAATACCGCGGCAGCCACTGGCTCACCGGTCTGCGTATCCGCAACATGGTGCTCGATATCCACATCAACGGCTACGGCACCGAGGTGTGGTCCTCCATGGTGAACGGTAAGCCGGATTCCCCCATTATCCCGCTGGATGCCGAGGGGCATATCCAGCTGGAGCTGGAACTCATGCCCGCGGAGGAAATGACGGAAGCCCCCCAGCCGCTTCGCGCCGCAGAGGATTTGCCGGAGCCCCGCTGGGATTCCCCCACCGCCCGCGAGCTGCGCTGGCACCCGGTGCCCGGGGCGGCCAGCTACAATGTGTTCCGCAACGGTGTGGCCTTTGCCGCCACGCTGGATTGCCACTGCACCCTGCCGCCCGGCAAAGCGCATTACAATGAATACACCGTGCAGGCGGTGAATGGCAGCACCACATCCTGCTTCAGCCGCCCCTTTGAATGCCCCGCGGCCGGTTGCCGCAGTCTGCTGGAGCCCATGAAGGTGGGTGAAGCGGCCGAATATGCCGTGGAAAACGGTCAGGCCTGGCTGGATACCCGACCCTGCACCGCCCGCCTGGATTATGAGGAAACGGTGCTCGCAGAGGGGACTTACAGCATCCGCGTGTTCTACTGCAATGCCACCGCCTCCCTGCGCGATAGCGATACCTGCGCCCTGCGCGAACTGATGGTGAATGACGAATCTGTCGGCATCTTCCTGCTCCCGCACAATACCGAGGCTGGGCAGTGGGAGGATTACACCCGCTCCGTCGCGCTGCAAGTTACCCTCCCCGCCGGCACTCACCGCTTCTCCCTTTGCTACACCCCACGCTGCACCAATGCCAATGGCCAAGTGAACCAGTGCATGGTCCGCCAGCTCGAAATTACACGCATTTCTTAAAATACACTTTAAAAAACGTGCAATTTTTTAAAGTGTATTTTAAATTCCGCGCACAGCGCGGTAGATGGAGAAAGCAATGAGAAGGCGGAGGATGAGAGCGAAACTCATGCCCCAGGTGATGGCAATGGTGGATTTTGCCTTGGCGCTCAGTTTTTTAGTGACCGCCAGCCAGAAGAAGATGATACCCTGAATGAGAGCCGAGATGCAGATGGCGGCCACCTTGTTGAACCCCACCCAGTCCAGCGGCATAGCCACCGGCAGCAGGAAGGCATAGGCGCAGGTGAGCAGGTCGGCAATCTCGGCCAGCCACATGACCACCCCAGGGGGCACCATGATGCACAGCAGCAGCGTGAGCCGCGCTACCTTGCTGTATCTCTCTTCCTGCGTGGGAATGTACATAACGCCCGCTATATTGGCCTATTCACGGGTATTTGTCAAGGAAACGCAGGGACATGTTGATGGTCCGGTGGGTTTTGCGCTTGCAGTGTGCAGGGCAAAATGGTAGAATCGTTGTAGAATTCAAATCACCAGACTGATATGAAAGCCGGAACATTTGTAATGACGACCTTGCTGGCGCTCGGAATGGCAGCCGGGGGTACTTATCTGGTCAAGCCCGAGGTGTACGAGGGAGTATTGCCGGATAGTATGATTGGCAAGAAGACTCCTAAGAAAGCAAAGAAGAAGGGTAAGAAGAAAGCAAAGAAGAAAGGGCAGGAAGAGGCGATGGCTGTGGCAACGGTGGCCGCGGCTGCCGCAGCAGCGGAGCCGGTAGCTGCCCCCGCAGCGGAACCGGAGGCTGAGGAAGTCGCTGACGAGTCCGCCGATAGCGTGGATAAGAGCATTGTGGTGGACTGCGACTGGGCTGATTGTGCAAAAATGAAGGCAACGGTGGCAGCTGAGATTCTGAAGAAGGCGGAGGGTAAGTCACCAGCCGAGCTTGCCAAACTCTTCCGTAAACCTGAGAATCAGTTGTTGCTGGCGCAGTGGGTGGTGGCCGATGCCGAGCTCCGCTCGCAGGCAGAGGTGGAAAAATCCCGCACAGACCGCACATCCCGGATTGAGAAACTGCGCAAGGAACTGGAGGCCAACAAGGCCAAGGTGCCGGCCAATGGTGAGCCTGGTGCTGCACTGGCATGGAATATCAATCAGCAAGAGACTCAACTGGCAAAGCTGGAGAAAGAGGCCGGCAGCAATCACCTGTTCAGCGAAAGTGCCGTCGACAAGGCTGGCAGCAAGCTGATGGAAATGATAGGCAGCGACCCCGAATGGATGCATGATTTCGCTTTCAGTGGCGAATGCGTGCGCCCCGGTATGGCGCTTTCCATTCTCAAGAAGATTCACAAGGAGCACCCGGATATGCTGGAGAATCGCATGGTGCGCGATATTGCCACTGCCACGGCGCTCGAATATGCGAAATCCGGCTGGGACCAGCAGGATGCCGTGGAGCGCGCTACCTTCTATATCAATGCCTGGAAGGATGACCGGCTGAACACGGTGTTTGATACCCTGCCTATGTGGCAGCGCCGTATGGTCTGCGGCTGCAAGGGGGATAATCCCTATGGTTCGGTGGCCAGCCTGACCTGGGCTCTGGAGAATTTCCACCTGCCGGCGGATCGCTACTCCGGCTCCTGCTGGCGCTGCGCCTACCGCCTCAACAATATCTATGGCGATTCCATTCACGGCCCCATGTATTACGCTCCCTTTGAAAGTGACCTGGGTGACAACCGCGAAGCCATGACTTACTACGTGGGTGGCGTGTGCGGCAGCTTGTCCCACTTCGGTGCCTTTGCTGCGCTGGCCAATGGTGTGCCGGCTATGACGGCGGGCGAGCCCGGCCACTGCGCCTTCATTGTGCTTGTGGGCGATAAGTGGACGCCGGCTTATTCGCTGAGCTGGCAGCGTGGTCTGCACTGGCAGGTGTTCCGCAGTGTGCATACCTTCTCATCGCTGCATGCCGCTACGGAGCTTTTCTCTGATGCGGAGAAGAAGAATACGCGGAAGTCCCACATGCTGCGGGTTCTCGGTGGTATCTATGCCGATAAAGGGGAGCTGGCCAAGGCAGAGGACTGCTTTGAAAAGGCAGCCAAGGCTCAGCCGCGCAACTATGTGGCCATGCGCGAGTGGCGCGAGGTGCTGGAAAAAGCCCAGGATGCCGGCGCCGCCAACTGGAATAAGCTCAATGACGCTCTTTGTGAGTATCTGGTGCCGCTTTATCCCGAGCTGGCCTCTGAGCACATGCACAAGGGGCTGGCTGACGGGCTGGCCGCGAACCTGAAGCCCAAGCAGCTCAAGAAAGCCTACATGAAGTTCTGGCAGAGCGTCAAGGTCATGGGCCCGGACCGCTGGCGCATTGAGGAGCTCGGCACGAAGCAGCTCGCTGCTATGGGGGCTGATACGGACCCCGCCCGCTTGTGCGACTTCTTTGCTGATGTGCTGGGCGCTACGGTGACTAACAGTGAGTATGCCCCCGCTATCCTGAACTGGGGCAATGTGCTGGGTGCCAAGCTCGATAAAGAGGGCAATGCCCAGTTGATGCAGGCTATCGTCACGGGTATCGGCAAGGGTGGCGACATGACTGCCGAGGAGCGGGTCAAGCTGCTTTCGCCTGCCATTCTGGCCGCGGAGAAGAATCTCGACCGCCTGGCGTTCCAGTCCATCGCGAAGATGATTCACGAATCCGGTTACAAGAACCCCGATGTGAACATTCCCCAGATTGAACCGTTCCCCGGGAAGCTGGCATCGGAAGGGGGCCTGGTCTGGTTCAGTTCGACTTCCCAGTGGGATAAACCGCAGGACCATGCCGGCCTGCTTACCCCGCAGGGTGGCACCTTCCATACCGCTAAGGATACAGACGCCTTTGTGGCGGTGGAACTGCCCCGCCAGGTGCAGGTGACGGGTATCGTGCTGGTGGGAACCCCCGGTAACCTCCACCGCTGCAATAATATCAGGATTCAGGTTTCTGAAAATGGTACCGACTGGACCGACGTGCATGACCTGGGGGCTTTCAAGCAGCGCGTCATGCGCACGGATCTGGGCGGTAAGCAGCCTGTGGCCAAGTATGTGCGCTTCCTGCGTCAGGGTGGCCCCGACTTCTTCCACCTCAACGGTATCTTCATCTACGGTAATCAGGCCGCGTAATCAATTTAACCATTTCTGACACTAATGAACACCATTTCCCGTATCGTGACCCTCGCACTGGCGCTGTCTCCGTTCTCAGCCCTGGCATACCAGAAGGCTGAAAATATGGAGGAGGCGAAATCCAAGGCCGGGGTGGAAGGTATTGTAATCGCAACCTATGCCGATGGTTGGGATAAGCACAGCAGGAAGACCTTGGAGCGTATGCTGGAGTCTGAGGCCGTGAAGAAGGCCCTGGGCAAGGCAGTTGTTATGCAGCTGGGCGTGCCCAATGTGTCTTCCAAAGAGGAGCATGAGAAAAACCAGGCTCGTTTCGGCAAGATTGACCTGAGCTTCCCGAATTCGTATCCGGCCTTCATCTTCTATGATAAGAAGGGGTACCGCGTGGCTGATCTCTGCATCAGCTTCGATGAACGCAAGAAGCCCAAGGCCGTGGCAAAACGCATCACGGAGATTCTGGAGGCTTCTGACAGGCAGCAGTCCCTGCTGGCCAAATCTGAAAGCGCAAGCGGTGTTGAGAAGGCCCGCCTGCTTGGCCAGGCCTCGGCTATTCCCGGCCTGAAAAAGCCGGACAACGTGGCCAAGCGAATTCAGCAGGCGGACCCGGATGACAAGGCGGGTATGCACAAGATAGCCACTTTGAACCTGCATGCCACGGCCATCGAGAGTGCTTCTACCAAGGATTGGAAGGCAACGCTCAAGGAGATGAAGGATATGATGAAGAACCCGCTGCTGACCACTGAGCACCAGCAGCAGCTCTGCTGTATCTGCATCGGCCTGCTGCACCGCCATGGCGGAGTCAGCCACAAGGCGGAGCTCGAAGAGATGATTGACAAGCTGCAGGAGCTGGACCCGGACAGCCTGCTTGGCAAGTCTGCCAAGGATGCCCGCCGGCTCTGGGTGAAGAATCTCACGCTGGCCGAGGGTTGGAACCCCGATGTCATCCCCACGGATCAGACGCCGGTGGAGGTAATCGGCGATATCCCGATCAAGGCTGCCGGCACCTACACCGTGACCTTAACCTACAAGAGCGGTAATCACGCAGCCCGCTTCTCCGCAGTGGAGCTGTATGATGGCAAGAAGAAGGTGGCCGAGGACCGGCATGAAGGCTCTTCCGGCCATAAGAGCAGCAACAATGTGTACACGCTCAATGTGCCTGCAACGGTGAAGAAGCCCCGCCTCATGGTCACCTTCAACATGGGGCAGGACCGCATCTCTTACGGTTCTATCACGGTTTCGGCCAAGTAAGGAATAATTTCCATTCTCCCCAGCCACCGCCTTGCACAGGCGGTGGCTTTTTATATTCACGCCTTGACATGGCGTGTGTTATGGGGTACCGTGAGGGGGTGCGCGTGAGAATCCGCACCGGATGTGAAGCGATGTCCTTATTTCAACTGGTAACAGATTACAAGCCCTCGGGCGACCAGGAGCAGGCGATTGCCAAGCTTCTCAAATCGCTGCGTGCGGGTAACCGGCACCAGTGCCTGCTGGGCGTGACCGGCTCGGGCAAGACCTTCACGATGGCGAACCTCATCGCGGCGCAGGACAGGCCGGTGCTGGTGCTCAGCCACAACAAGACCCTGGCCGCGCAGCTTTACTCGGAGCTGAAAGCCTTTTTCCCGCACAATGCGGTGGAGTACTTCGTCTCCTACTTCGATTATTACCAGCCGGAGGCCTACATCGCCAGCACGGATACCTACATCGAGAAGGACAGCGCCATCAACGAGGAAATCGACCGTCTGTGCCTGAATGCCATGCGCTCCCTCCTCCTGCGGCGTGATGTGATTGTGGTGGCCTCTGTCTCCTGCATCTATGGTCTGGGCGCGCCGGAGGATTACCGCAACCTGACGCTCTCTCTGCATGTGGGGCAGGAGATGGACCGCGATGCCATGCTGGCCTGCCTGGCGGAGCTGCTCTTTGAGCGCAATGACTACGATTTTCAGCGCGGGCGCTTCCGCGTGCGCGGCGATGTGGTGGAGGTCTACCCTGCGCAGAGCGATGGCGAGGCCATCCGCGTGGAATTCTTCGGCGATGAGATTGACGCTATCTCGCTCATCGATGCCGGCACCGGCCGCGTGCGCGAGCGGCTGCAGAGCTACCTCTTCTTCCCGGTGAAGCAGTACGTCTCCGCGCCGGAGAAGCGCCTGCCGGCCATCCAGTCCATCCGCCGGGAACTGGCGGAGCGCGTGGAGTGGTTCGAGAAGCAGAACAAGCTTATCGAGGCGCAGCGCCTCAAGATGCGCACCGATTACGACCTGGAGCTCATCAACGAAATCGGCTTCTGCAAGGGCATCGAGAACTACTCCCGCCACCTGGCCGGGCGCGCCCCGGGCAGCACCCCTTCCACCTTGCAGGATTACTTCCCGGCAGACCACCTCACTATCATCGATGAATCGCACGCCACCGTGCCGCAGATAGGCGGCATGTACGAGGGCGACCGCTCCCGCAAGCAGGTGCTCATCGACCACGGGTTCCGCCTTCCCTCCGCGCTGGATAACCGCCCGCTGCGCTTTGATGAGTTCATGAACCGCCAGGCTCAGCTGGTCTATGTTTCCGCCACACCGGGGCCCTTTGAGTATGTGAACTGCGTCTCCGGCAACAAGAGCTACATCCCCGTGCTCAAGGCAAAGCGCGGCAACACCCACGCCCGCAGCCGCGAGGCCAGCCAGGCCATCACCCACGCGCCGGAGGGCTTTCGCGGCGTCTTCTTCCACCACCTCTCAGAGCTGCGCGTGCCGCCGCACTCCAGCGCCGCCCCGGTGGAGAGTTTCAACCCCGCCGGGCTGGCCCAGCCGCTCATCGTGGAGCAGCTCATCCGCCCCACCGGCCTGCTGGAGCCGAAAATCACCCTCCTGCCGCTGGAAGGGCAGATTGACAAGACCATCGAGCTCTGTCGCCAGCGTGTTTCCGTGCGCGAGCGCGTGCTCGTCACCACCCTCACCAAGCGCACCGCCGAGGACCTGACCGATTATCTCCGCAAGGTCGGCCTGGAGGTGGAGTATATCCACGCAGATGTGGATGCTATTGAGCGCGTGGAGATTCTGCGCAAGCTCCGCGCCGGCAAAGTAGATATCCTGGTGGGTATCAACCTGCTGCGCGAGGGTCTAGACCTGCCCGAGGTCTCCCTCGTCTGCATTCTGGATGCGGATAAGGAAGGATTCCTGCGCAACGAAACCAGCCTGGTGCAGACCGCCGGCCGCGCTGCCCGCCATGTGCACGGCGAATGCGTGCTCTTCTGCGATGTCGTGACCGATTCCATCCGCCGCCTGGTGGAGGAAAGCGACCGCCGCCGCGCCATCCAGCATGCCTACAACGAGGCCCACGGCATCACCCCGCACAGCGTCAGCCGCGGCGACCAGAGCACCCTGCGCCTCTATACCCCCGATGATGAGCTGGAGGATGACGACGACTTCGGCACCCTCATGGCCGGGGAAGGGGATGACGACGCCCCGGATGTGCCCGCCACCATCGCCCGCCTCGAGAAGGAAATGCGTGAAGCCGCCGCCCGCCTCGATTTCGAGGTGGCCGCGGTGTTGCGTGATAAGATAACCCTTTTGAAAAATGGGAAGCGTTGAGAACCAGAAAGCTCACGCCTGCGACATTTCCCGGGTGGGCGCCGGCGGAAGAAGCATGCGGTTTTAGAATACGTATGCCCATTTACGGTCTTTTCCGAAAAGAGCTTCGGAAGAAGTCCCCCCTCTGCTCGACAAATGGGAATTTGTAGAGTAGTTTGCGGAGCGTCAGCGTAGCGGAATTTTGAGCCCGTCAGGGCGGTATAACCATAGCCCAGAGTGGAGCCGCGTTAGCGGCGGAACTCTGGGTCTGGAATAAAAAATAACCGGAACCCCGCCAGCTGGCGGGGTGGCAGATTCGCATGAGCGTTCTGTTTATGTTAAGCATTGATTATTTGAATATCAACGCGCATCCACGTCTGCCACCCACTCGCTCCGCTCGGGGTTCCGGGTATA
>JAGBDZ010000032.1 GCA_017937215.1 Akkermansia sp.
ACCATACCCAGCGTTCCGCCGCGTGGCGGCTCCACGCTGGGCTATGATTCTGTCGCCCTTGCGGGCTCGGAATTCCTCGGGCTTTCAGCCCGACAAAGTCCAATTTATCGAGCTCCGTACTCAAACTTTGGGACACGTGTGGCCCCGACGCCTCGAATTCCATCCCTCCAGGCCACGGACTCCCCTAAACACCGAAAATGGCAGAAAAAACAGATTTTTCCACCGAAAACGCATTTTGTGCAAAAAAAGGCTTGCGTCCGGCGCGGAGATGAGTATAATAGCCCCGCTTCCACGCAACACCCGGAAACGGGGATGCGGAACAAGCAAAAAGCGGATGTAGCTCAGTGGTAGAGCGCAACCTTGCCAAGGTTGATGTCGTGGGTTCGAATCCCATCATCCGCTCTCAATAACGAAAGACCTGCTCAACAGCAGGTCTTTTTTGGTACGACCGACGCGATATGCGCACTGCGGTGAAAGTCCGCGCGGAGCCGCGATGATGCGGAATCCCAGACCTGAAGAACAACTGCGGGGCGGTAACAAACCGTGGGAAAGGAAGTTCGAGGGGAAATCCCGACTGTACGAACAGGAACTGCATATAAGGCCGGATGGACGGACGAGGTTGCCAAAAGTGCCAAAATCCGATACATCATCAAGAGTCCATAAGGTAGATGCAGACGGCGCGGGAGGAAAGTAGCATAATCATATTCGGTGAGAACCTGCTAAGGCCTGAAAGGGTGACGGGGAAGAAACGCCCGGAAGCAGGTAGTCAGCAGAGGCATAGTACCCATCCCTTGGTGGGGAAGGCCGAAATCCAACACAGCACAGTACAGCCTGAAACTCATGAACGTGGAGAGGCAGAACCAAGACACCTTATACCAGATGGAGTTCGACTTCGATACTCCATCCGGGGAGGTGCGCCCACATGGAGGCGGTGAGGGTGCGACCCCCACAGCTGCGCCATCGCGGGAGCAACAAGCGTTCGCGGCGTGGAGGGAGGAACTGAACTGGGAGGAGCGCATACTCGAGAACATAGCACACCGCTACAATCTTGAGCTTGCATGTCAGCGAGTGAAAAGCAACAAGGGAGCCCCGGGGGTAGACGGCATGACCGTGGAAGAACTGGGACGATGGCTTAACACTCACATGGCAGAACTGAGAGAGCAACTGCTCAACGGCAGCTACCAACCACAAGAGGTAAAGGGAGTGAGCATCCCCAAGCCAAACGGCGGGAGGCGGCAACTGGGCATACCAACGGCGATAGACCGCCTAGTGCAACAGGCCTTTGTGCAAGCACTCACCCCCATACTTGACCCGCAGATGAGCGAATCGAGTTATGGATTCCGACCGAATCGAAGCGCTCACCAAGCACTTAAGGCAGGCTCCGCGTACGTGGAGCAAGGCTACACTGTAGCCGTAGACCTGGACTTGGAAAAGTTTTTCGACAAGGTCAACCACGACATCCTGATGTCGAGACTGGCACAGCGCATCAAAGACAAGCGAGTGCTCTACTACATCCGCCAAATGCTCAAGGCGGGAATGATGGACAACGAAGGCATCAAGCAAAAACGAGAGCAAGGCACACCGCAAGGCGGACCGCTCTCACCGCTGCTTGCTAACGTACTGCTGGACGACCTTGACAGGGAATTGGAGAATCGAGGGCTGCATTTTTGCCGCTACGCAGACGATTGTATCATACTCGTTAGAACAATAGAAGCAGGAGAACGCGTGCTGGCAAGCATCAGCCGCTACATCGAAGATGAACTGAAACTCAAGGTAAACCAACAGAAAAGCAAGGTGGACAAGGTGTGGAACTGCGTCTACCTCGGCTACATCATAGGAGTAGAGGGCAAGTTGAGAATAGCACCGGCAAGCGTGAAGAAGCTGAAAGCGAAAGTGCGATTGATAACTCGCCGAAATCGCCCGACTCCTTTACGCGAAGTAATCGCGGAACTTATCCCCGTGATAAGGGGGTGGACGAATTACTTCAAGCTGGCAGCAATCAACAGGCTATGTCAGGAACTCGATGAATGGACGCGCCGAAAGCTACGGTGCCTGCGCCTCAAACAATGCAAACACCCGAAAGGCATCCGCCGTTTCCTCGAAAGTATAGGAGTGAAGCGGAAAATGCGCGAGAGTATCGGGTCAATGGGGCGGCGATGGTGGTGGATATCATGCTCACAACTTGCTCATATCTGCATGGATAACGCATGGCTGCGAGCAGAGGGATATATCTCGTTTTATCAACTCCTCAAACGCTGATTGGAAACCGCCGTATGCCATAAATGGCACGTGCGGTGGTGTGAGAGGGGGCGAAAGCCCCCTACTCGATCCCGCTAGTCGATAAATGGGAATTTGGCGAGCCGTAGGCGAGCGGAATTTATAGCCCACGTCAGTGGGCGACATATCCATAGCGAGGGGCGTAAGCCCCTCGTTTGGTAATAAAAAATATGGAACCCGTGAAACGGGTGACAAAAGGCGCAGCTCTATGACATGCAACCGTTTTCCGTCTTCGGGCTTACGCCCTACGCCGTGACAGGCTGTCACCCGTTTCACGGGTTCCAATTACCTTTTTATTCCTACGAGGGGTTCCGCACCCCACGCTGCCGCGTGGAGTGCTCCACCGCCTCGCTATGGGTATGTCGCCCGTTTCACGGGCTTTGAATGCCGCTCGCTTGCGCTCGCCAACAGCCCGCCAAATCCCCATTTATTGGGGCCGTCATTTAAACTTTGGGACACGTATGAGTGCTCCGGTTTGCGCTGAAATCTATGCGCAGACGTCAGCGGAAACGATATCCAATCCTACGGATTGGACGATATCTGCCCCTTGCGGGGCAGACGATATCACTACGTGACGATATCCTCACTGCGTTCGGACTTACAAATCATCAACCAATGAGGTGCTTTTGGCGTAGGCGGTGGAGCGTGCCTCGAAGAAGTCGGTCTTGATGAGGTTGGCATTGCTGAACTGGCTGACCCAGGCGCAGGCAGGGGGCTCGGTTTCGTAGCCTTCGTAGACCGGGGCGAAGCCGAGGTCCTGGCAGCGGCGGTTGGCCAGGTAGCGGATGTAGTCGCGCACCATGCCGGTGGTGAGCCCGGGAATATCATCGCCGATGACGTAGCAGCCCCAGGCGATTTCCTGCTCGGCGCCTTCGCGAATCATGCCGCGGTACTCGTCCACCTTTTCCGGGGTGAAGAGCTGGGGCTCCTCGCGCTGGAGTTCGCGGATGATGTTGCGGAAGAGCCAGAGGTGGGTGCTTTCGTCACGGTTGATGTAGCGGATTTCCTGAGCGCTGCCGGGCATTTTCTGGTTACGCCCCAGGTTGTAGAAGAACATGAAGCCGCTGTAGAAATACACGCCCTCCAGAATGAAGTTGGCCACCAGGGTGCGGGCAAAGTTCTCCGGCGTGCGGTTCTGCTGGAACTCGTTGTACAGGTTGCCGATGAAGGTGTTGCGGCGCAGCAGGTGCTCATCGTTCCGCCACTGGTAGAGCACCTCCTGCCGCTGCTGGGGCTCGCAGATGGTATCGAGCATGTAGCTGTAGCTCTGGCTGTGTACGGCTTCCTGGAAAGCCTGGATGCAGAGGCAGAGGTTCACCTCGTTGGCGGTGATGTATTCGCCCACGGATGGGAGGTTGGCGGTCTGGATGCTGTCCAGGAAGACGAGGAAGGAGAGGATTTTATCGAAGGCGCGTCGCTCGGCCGGGCTCAGGCGCGGGTAGTCCTTCACATCGGCCGCGAGGTTGATTTCCTCCGGAATCCAGAAATTGTTCATCGCCTGTCGGTACCATCCGCTCACCCAGGCGTATTTCATGTTATTGAAATCGTTGAGGTTGGTGGTATTGCCGTTGATGATGCGGCGGGCGGCGGTGTCGGAGTCGCCCTGCGGATTAAACAGTGGTCTGCGGTTCAGCTGGCACATAATTCACATTCTTCTACTTCTAAGCTTTTGGATCGGATGTAATAGATGGTCTTCACCCCGCATTCCCAGGCGAGGATATAGAGGTTGAGTATCTGGCGGAGGGTGTATTCATGGGTAATGTAGAGGTTCATGCTCTGCGCCTGGTCGATGTGGCGCTGGCGCACCCCGGCGGCCCGCACCGACCACGATTGGTCGATGTGGTGGGCGCTCTTGTAGAGCCAGAGGGTGCGGAGCGTGAGATCGGGGGCCACTCGGGGCATGAGTCCGCTCTTCTTTTCCTCCAGGAAGAAGAGTTTCATGACCGGGTCCACCCCGGCGGTGGTGCCGGCGATGATGCTGGTGCTGCTGGTGGGGGCTATGGCGAGTAGCCAGGCATTGCGCAAGCCGTGTGTAGCCACGCGCTGCCGCAGTTCCTGCCAGTGGGGGGCGGTGTAGCCGCGGCGGTCGAAATAGGCGCCGGTCTGCCACTCGCTGCCTTCGAAGGCGGCGTAGGCTCCCTTTTCGCGGGCGGTATCGCAGCTGGCGGCGATGGCGGCGTGGTTAATCTGCTCGAAGAGTTTATCCGCAAAGTCCAGGTGCTCCTGGGTTTCCCAGTGCAGACCCAGTTTGGCCAGCATGTGGTGGTAGCCGCTCACACCCAGGCCGATAGGACGGTTCGCCCGGTTCGTGATTTCCGCATAGGGCAGGGGGTAGAAGTTCAGGTCAATCACGTTATCGAGAGCGCGTACGGCGCTGCGGGTGATTTCTGCCACCTCCTGCGGGTTGAGCACATCGATACGGCCCAGCGAGAGACTGGCGAGGTTGCAGACCACGAAATCGCCGGGTTTTGTGGTGGTGACTACCACAGTTTCGCCCTCCACGGTTTTCACTTCCTGGCTGATGGATTCGATGGCGCTCATATTCTGCGCAATTTCGGTGCAGAGGTTGCTGCAGTAGATGATGCCGCGGTGCTTGTTCGGGTTGGCGCGGTTCACGAGGTCGCGGTTGAAGGCAAAGGGGGTGCCGGTTTCCACAGCGCTCTTCAGGATGAGGCGGATGATATCCTTGATGGGCACCACGCGCTTGTGGATGCGGGAGTCGGCCACGCAGCTGTGGTAGCGCTCCTCCCATTCTTCGCCGTAGCTGTCCTCCAGGGCGTAGCCTTTCACGGTGCGGATTTCGTGCGGGCACATCAGGTACCAGTCGCCGCTGATGTTGTCGCGCGCCTGCTGCCAGAAATAATCCGGGTAGCACACGGCGGGGAACACATCGTGGGCTTTCAGGCGGTCGTCGCCATTATTGGTGCGCAGGGCCAGAAACTCCGGCAGGTCGCGGTGCCAGGCATCCAGATACACGGCCACGGCTCCCTGGCGCACCCCCAGCTGGTCCACCGCCACGGCGGTGTCGTTGGCCAGGCGAATCCAGCGGATAACCCCGCCCGCGGCTCCGGGAAATCCGCGGATGGCGCTGCCGCTGGCACGCACTTTGCCGAAGTAGAGCCCCATGCCACCGCCGTATTTGCTTACCTGGGCAAAGTTATCGATGCTGCGGTAGATGCCATCCAGACTGTCCGGCACGGTGTCGATGAAGCAGGAAGAGAGCTGGTGAAAGGGTTTGCGGGCGTTGGCCAGAGTGGGCGTGGCCATGGTGACTTTCAGCGTGCTGAGCATGTCGTAAAAGCGCTGAACCCACTGCAGACGGTCGTTCTGCTCCTGCATGGCCAGGTGCAACGCAATGCCCAGAAACATTTCCTGCGGACTCTCCAGAACGGCACCTGCATGCGTGCGGATAAGGTAACGCCCATGCAGCAGCTCCAGCCCGGAGTAGTTGAAGAGCTTGTCGCGCTCCGGGCGCAGGTAGCTTTCGCATGCCTCAATTTCGGCCTTGCTGTAGTGAGCCAGAATGTAGGAGCCGTATACGCCCTCTTTGGTCAGGTGCGTGAGTTTGTCGTGCAGACAGGTGATGCCGGCCTCTGCCTCGTGCTGCACCAGTCGGGCTCGGAAACGCAGCAGCCAGAAGCGGGCGGCTATCATCTCCCAGTTCGGGGCATCGCGCGTGGTGAGTTCCGCTGCCGCCTTGATGAGGCTGGAAAGGGCGGCCTCGTGGCTCTGGCCAGCTTTGCTGAAGCTGCGGAAGCGGGCGGTGAGCTGGGGCAGGGCATATTCCTCTTCCGGGTATTCGCGCTGGATATCGCGCAGTGCCTGTTCCAGTTCACCGCGCTGTTCAAACTGGGCCAGCAGTTGTTCCCGGGCGGCGCGTGCCCGGCTGCGCTCGTTGCGATAGAGTATGAAACTCTTGGCCGCTTCATAGTGCCCCGCCAGCATCAGCTCTGCCTCCACCAGGTCCTGGATGCTTTCCACCGGCACCAGCTCTTCGCCTCGCGCCAATAGCTTGTCCTCGATGTCGGCGGACATGCGGCTCACTTCTGTGCCGGCATCGTTCATGCCCACACTCTCGAACGCCAGCTGTATCACTCGCGCTATCTTCTCCCGGCGGTATTCCTCGCCGGCTCCGTTTCTCTTCCGTATCTTCATGGCTCCACTACATCTTGTATGCGTGTCGACAGTTTACTGCCTTATCTTGGAAAGTCAAGTAAAATAGTAGGATTCAGTGGAATTATTTTTATATAATTTCAGCGGGCTTTGATAACAAGTGTTTTATCTGTTTTAATAAATGGCTAACAGTGATACCGAAGACGGGGGAATTGTGCTATCCTCGGCCTCATGAACCCGATTATTGTAGATGCTGTCAATCGTCAGATTCGTCTGGAATTTGAATCCGCTTTTCTCTATCTCGCCTTTTCCGGCAACCTGCGGCAGTATGGTCTGCCCGGCATGGGGCACTGGATGCGCGAGCAGTACCGCGAGGAGTGCGGCCACGCTCTGCGCTTTGTAACGCACTTGGAAAACCGCCGCGCCAAGGTGGAGATTCCCGCGGTGGCAGCCCCGGTCTATACATGGGAAACGCCGCTGGACCTGTTCCGCCTTGCGCTGGAGCATGAGCGGCGCATCACCGCCTCCATTCATGACCTTCTTACCCTCTGCCGCGAGGAAAAAGAATACGCCACCCAGTGCCTCCTCTTTGATTACGTGAAGGAGCAGGTGGAAGAGGAACTGCAGGTCGAGGAAATTGTGGATATCATGACTCTCTGCGGCTCCCGCGTGGATGAGCTCCTCAGTCTTGACCAGAAACTCGCCAACCGTACCACTCAGGTCTGGGAATAAGGCCGATGTGAGCAGGAGGAAGCTCCTGAAAGACCCTGAAGAAGAAAAAAATGCAAAGAAAGTTAGACGAATCGAACAAAAAGTCTTGCATTGTGGTATGAAATGTGATAAAAGGGCGCCAGCAAAACGTCGCAGTTAGACAAAGCTAACAAAAAAAGAAAGGACAAAGGATATGAAGACCGCAATAACAAAGATACAGGCGCGGGAGATACTGGATTCCCGCGGAAATCCGACCGTCGAAGCCGTGGTGGAGCTGGCAGGTGGTTCCTATGGTCACGCGTCCGTGCCGAGCGGGGCCTCGACCGGCGAGCACGAAGCCTGCGAACTGCGTGATGGCGATAAGAATCGTTACCGCGGCAAGGGCGTGCTGAAAGCGGTTGAATACGCCAACACCGACCTGGCCGCAGCGCTGGTGGGAATGGACGCCACCGACCAGATTGCGGTGGATGCCCGCATGCGCGAGGTGGACGGCACGCCAAACAAGAGCCGCGTGGGTGCCAACGCCGTGCTGGCCATTTCTCTGGCCACGGCGCGAGCCGCCGCCTGGGCCACGGGGCAGCCACTGTTCCGCTACCTGGGCGGACCGAATGCGCACATTCTGCCGGTGCCCATGATGAATGTGCTGAATGCCGGCGCCCATTCGGATGCGCCCATTGACTTCCAGGAGTTCATGATTATCCCGCGTGGTCTGCCCACCTTCCGCGAGGCACTGCGCTGCGGGGCCGAGGTGTTTCACGCGCTGGCCGGAGTGCTGCGCCAGAAGGGACTGAGCACCGCCGTGGGCGATGAAGGTGGCTATGCCCCCAACCTGCACAGTGCCGATGAAGCGCTGGATACCATCGTGGCGGCCATTGAGAAGGCCGGTTACGAGCCGGGCAGGGAAGTGGCCCTGGCGCTGGATGTGGCCAGCTCGGAGTTCTACGATGCCGAGAGCGGGCTGTACGTGTTCAAGAAGAGCACGGGCGATAAGCTCACAGCTGCCCAGCTTACCTCGTACTACGAGGACCTCATCAAGCGCTATCCCATCATTTCTATCGAGGACGGCTGCGCCGAGAACGACTGGGAGGGCTGGAAGCACCTCACCGACAGTATCGGCAACCGCTGCCAGCTCGTGGGCGATGACCTCTTCGTGACCAACGTGGATTTCCTCCGCAAGGGAATCGACCGTGGCGTGGCCAACTCCATCCTGGTGAAGCTGAACCAGATCGGCTCGCTGAGCGAAACTTTCGAGGCGGTGCGCCTGGCCACCACCAACGCGTATACCGCGGTGATTTCCCACCGCAGCGGCGAAACGGAGGACTCCTTCATCGCTGACCTGGCCGTGGCGACCAACGCCGGTCAGATCAAGACCGGCTCCCTCTCCCGCGCAGACCGCCTGGCCAAGTACAACCAGCTGCTCCGCATCGAGGAGAAACTCGGCAACTCTGCCCGCTACGGCACCGGCTGCTGAGCCTGCTCAAAAGCCTCATAACGCCCACCGCTCCGGCTGCTGCCGGGGCCGGTGCGGTGTTTTTTGTTGTCACGCGACCCATTTTGTGCTCGCATCTTTTGGAAAATCGGTTATAATGGCGTCAGCAAGGTATCGCCAGAGCATGGTGTAAGTACCCGGCATTTTCCAACAAAACATAATCCACCTATTATGCAGTACACACACGAAGTCGAACAGATGTGTTGCGTCAAGAAGGGCTGCAATCACGGCCCCGCCCCCATCCCCCAGGAGGGTGCCTGGACGCAGTCCACAAAGATTGAGGACATCTCCGGCCTGACCCACGGTGTGGGTTGGTGCGCTCCCCAGCAGGGCGCTTGCAAGCTGACCCTCAATGTGAAGCAGGGCATCATTCAGGAGGCCCTCGTTGAAACCATCGGCTGCTCCGGCATGACCCACTCCGCTGCCATGGCTTCCGAAATCCTTCCCGGTAAGACCGTGCTCGAGGCTCTGAACACCGACCTCGTGTGCGACGCCATCAACACCGCCATGCGCGAACTTTTCCTCCAGATCGTGTACGGCCGCACCCAGAGTGCCTACTCTGAGGGTGGTCTGCCCATCGGCGCCGGTCTCGAGGACCTGGGCAAGGGCCTGCGCTCCCAGACCGGCACGCTCTACGGCACGCTGGCCAAGGGTGCCCGCTACCTGGAGCTCGCTGAAGGCTACATCACCAAGCTCGCTCTGGACGCCGACGGTGAAATCACCGGTTATCAGTATGTGAAGATGGGCCCGATGATGGAAGACATCAAGAAGGGCATGGACGCCAACGAGGCTGTGAAGAAGCACACCGGCTCCTACGGCCGCTTTGCTGATGCCGCCAAGTACATCGACCCCCGCCACGAGTAAAGAACCCCTAAATATAGAACAAGATTATGCCTCTTTTTGAATCTTATTCCCGTCGTATCGACCAGATCCTTCCGGTTCTTGCTCAGTACGGTATCAACTCCTGCGAGGAAGCCGAGCAGGTCTGCCTTGCCAAGGGCATCGACGTGCGCGAAATCGTGCGCGGTATTCAGAACATCGCCTTCGAGAACGCCGGCTGGGCCTACACCGTAGGCGCCGCCATCGCCATCAAGAAGGGCTGCACCAAGGCTGCTGACGCTGCCGAGGCCATCGGCGAAGGTCTGCAGGCATTCTGCATCCCCGGCTCTGTGGCTGACGACCGTAAGGTGGGCCTGGGCCACGGCAACCTGGCTGCCATGCTCCTGCGCGAGGAGACTGAGTGCTTCTGCTTCCTGGCCGGTCACGAATCCTTTGCCGCCGCTGAAGGCGCCATCGGTATCGCCCGCTCCGCCAACAAGGTGCGCCAGAAGCCGCTCCGCGTTATCCTCAACGGCCTTGGTAAGGACGCCGCCTACATCATCTCCCGTATCAACGGCTTCACCTACTGCCAGACCAAGTTCGACTACGCCACCGGCAAGGTGGAAGTGGTGAGCAAGAAGGCATTCTCCGATGGTGAGCGCTCCAAGGTGAACTGCTACGGCGCTGACGACGTGCGCGAAGGCGTGGCCATCATGTGGCTCGAGGGCGTGGACGTTTCCATTACCGGCAACTCCACCAACCCCACCCGCTTCCAGCACCCGGTGGCCGGCACCTACAAGAAGGAATGCGTGCTCGCCGGCAAGAAGTACTTCTCCGTGGCCTCCGGTGGTGGCACGGGCCGTACCCTGCACCCGGACAACATGGCTGCCGGTCCCGCCTCCTACGGCATGACCGACACCCTGGGCCGCATGCACAGCGATGCTCAGTTCGCCGGCTCCTCCTCCGTGCCCGCTCACGTGGAAATGATGGGTCTCATCGGCATGGGCAACAACCCCATGGTCGGTGCCACCGTTTCCGTGGCTGTGGCTATCGAGGAAGCCATGAACAAGTAAACCCCGCTGTTTACAACAAAACTTCCATACACCACCCCGCGTTGCCATCCGCAGCGCGGGGTGGTTCTTTTCCTGGTGCCTGTCTGGTGGGGGGCTTACGCCGAGAACAATCAACATCAATTTATCGCGCGGAGAGGGGGCTTCTTCCAGAGCACTATTTGGATGGACTGGGATTTTATGGGCTCTTGCGCCTCTCAGAATATATCTTTGGGACACATGTGGTTGATGTTCACGCGCGTCCCAAAGTTTGAAAAAAGTGCTCGATAAATTGATGTTTATCGGGCAGTTGCGGACGGTACGTCCGCGGAATTCAGAGTCCCGGAGGGACGTCAGCCTTTAGACCGGGGTGCAGCTGCGTCAGCAGCGGCCAGCGAGGGCGTAGCAAGCGAGCGCAGCGAGACGCGAAGCCCCGAACCCCGGGTATGGTATAAGTATTAACCGAACCCCGGCAGGGGTGGCAGAAAGGGATGCAGATTCTTAATGCTGAGCTTTATATGATAGCCGCGCCTGCTGCCACCCCACTTCGGGGGTTCCGGGAATATTATTTGCCT
>JAGBDZ010000033.1 GCA_017937215.1 Akkermansia sp.
ATACCATACCCGGGGTTCGGGGCTTCGCGTCTCGCTGCGCTCGCTTGCTACGCCCTCGCTGGCCGCTGCTGACGCAGCTGCACCCCGGTCTAAGGGCTGACGTCCCTCCGGGACTCTGAATTCCGCGGACGTACCGTCCGCCAACTGCCCGAGGAATTGGAATTTACCGAGCACTTCTTTCAAACTTTGGGACACGTGTGCATTTAGTGCGGTTCCACGAGGCTGGGGTCGCTCATGAGCACAACCTCGGCGCGGGTCACACGGCCGGCAGGGCTGAAATCGAAGCGCAGCGCGTGGGTCTCTGATATGGTGTTTTTCGGGTGGTCGAAGTAGAAGTAGATGAATGACTCTGTGCCGGCATCGCCATGCAGCGTGACGTGCATGCCGCCGAAATCGCGCTCCACCTGGGCTTTGGTGGCCGCCTGCAGCTGCATATCGTGAGCCGCGGCCACCGCCTTGTGCCAGCGGCGGTCATCGCGTCCATTGATGCAGTAGCCGATGCGCCCCTCGCCGCAGTCATCATTGAAATACGGCTTGGTCACCGGGCGCAGGTAGGAGCACGAGACCAACAACAGAGGAAGAACCAGACAAATCGCTTTCATGATTCAGGTATAGTAGGTTGAGATTCTTTTGCGGCGCGTTCGCGCCAGTAGCGGGCGGTGGCGGCATCCTGCGCCACCCCATGCCCATGTTCATAACAATAGGCCAGCGCATGCTGCGCCTCGCTGCGCCCCTGCTCTGCCGAAAGCCGGTACAGCCGCACAGCCTCCGTCCAATTCAGCGGCACACCATGGCCCAGGGCATAACAATGCCCCAGCGCGCATTGTGCGGCGGCATTCCCCTGCTCCACAGCCCAGCCGTACCAGCGCACCGCCTCGGCAAAATCCTGCTGCACCCCCTGCCCCAGCTCGTAGGCGCGCCCCACATAATACTGCGCCAGAGCATCGCCCTGCCACGCCGCTTTCAGAAACCAGGAAACAGCCGCTGCCGGATTGGGCTGCACCCCTTCGCCATGCAGGTAGCACCAGCCCAGATTGAACTGCGCATCACAAAATCCCTGGCCGGCCGATTTCACATAGCACTCCACCGCTTTTTCCAGATTCTGCTCCACCCCCTCGCCGGCGGCGTAACATACCCCCAGCGCACACTGCGCTGCCGCGTGCTGATAGCTGGCAGCCTCTTCAAACCACCGGGCCTTTTGTTGCGCATCGGGCTCCTCCAGACCGGCATTGTAGGCGGCCGGTGCATAGCAGCACTGCGCGGCAGAGCAGCCCATTTTCCCCGCTCGGGCATACCAGCGGGCGGCTTCGGCCCAGCTCTGCGGCACATGGCGGCCTTGCTCACTGGCCACCCCCATCATGAAACTCGCGTTGGCGTATAACCCCGCTCGTTCCTTCAATTTCTGTATACCGCCGGCATTCATCTGCCGCAGCATCCCCAGCGCAAAGGGGTAACTCATCTCCAGTTCCGTCAGATATGCCAGCGAATCCGGCTGCTTCCGAACTATGGATATCAAGCACTGTAAGGCCGCCTCATGGCCGGAGGCCAGCTCCGCCAGCGCATACAAAGCACCGGCATCCCGCGCAAATAGTTCCTGCAGGGCTTTCTCTGACTCCGGTTGCGTGCGGGCACGCTGCACCAGCTCCAGCAGCGCTGCCTTATCCGCCCCATTCACCGCATGCGCCGCCAGATACTCAGCGGAAGGCTCCATCATCTGCCACCCCAGCAGCACCCCCAGCGGCACAAACACCACAAGCACTGCCACCTGCAGCACCGCACGGCGCGCCCGGCGTGTCACCCCTCTCTCCTCTGCTGCTTGTGGCTCCATCATTATTCAGTGCCTCACATTCTAACCCCTGCGCCCCGGCGCCGCAAGTAAAAAGTGCAGCTCCCTCCCCCCTTCTCCGCGTTTTTCCTATGCGATAGGTTCTTCCAAGCTGAAAATGATGGAGTTACAATGCGCCATTGAGGTCTATAGCGAAACCTTGTGTCAAATCGTGTTCGTTCTTAACTACTTGTACTGAATGGTTAATATTTATTACGCAATTTAAACTGTACATCGCATAGGAAATGCGATACACTTACTCACGTGTCCGGGACAGCGTTTTTGCCCAGCCCGGCACACATCCAACCTAATTAATTCAATTAACTATGAAGAAAAGCAAATTTATTCTTGGAATCCTGGCAACCATTACGATGAACACCACAGCGTTGGCAGCGGTTACATACACATATGAGGACTCTGGTGTGGCAGGCATTCCCAATGTTACGGTCAATGTTGATGGTGATCGTCCTGGAGTGGTAGGTTCTACCGCCACAAGTACAGAAACTTTCGATGCAACCAATCCCCAATCCCATATAAACGTTAACAATGTAATCGTCAATGTAACAAGTGGTACGGGCGGTTATGCTGTGGGAGCTGACATTGTCAACGTGGGTTCCGTTTCTGGCACAAAAACGATTAATTTTACTAATCATAAGCAATGGGGAATAGTAGGCGGGCCTATTTTCTACAGTACTGTTCGTGATGATTTCAAATACACCAAAAGCACAGGAGATATCATCATCAACATGAAAAGTGGTGAAGTTGAACGCATCATGGGCGGCGCACTTTTTAGCTTATCTCACACAAAAGATGAAAATGGCACGACTACCGAGACAACATTAGCAGATTACATTAAAACTCATGGTGGTCATTCAGCCTTTGCTGTTGGCGGAGATGTTTACATAAACGTCACAGGAGGCAAAGTGACCGACCGTATCAGCGGCGGCGGCGGCGGCGAAGGCAGTGTGGATGGAATCGTCTACATCAACATTTCTGATACAGCAGAAGTATCCGCCGAAGTGTATGGCGGCGCTCGCAATGACGCCGGTGGGCAGTTCGGGGCATCCCCGTATGTCGGAGGCGCCGAAATTCATATTTCGGGGGGCACGGTAACGGGAACAGTCTATGGTGGTGGTTCATACGACCATTACAGCAGCGAAGTCAAGGGTGATACTAAGGTAACAGTTTCTGGAGGTAAGGTGACTTCCAACATATACGGCGGCGGCGACCGGGACATAGTTAACGGTAACTCTCTGGTGGTGTTGGAAGGTGGTACTGTAACCGGTGAGGTTTACGGTTCCGGTAAAGACAACACGACTAAAGGCAAGGCCACCGTGCAGATTCTTGGCGGCGACTGGTCTGGCACCGAGATTTACGGCAAGACAGATGGCGCCACTGTAGAGGGCGGCACGGAGCTGATTGTGGGCGCCGAGGGCGTTGCCTACAATGGCGAGCTGAAAAGCATTTCCGGGTTCGACCGCGTGACGGTGGCCAAGGGGTCCGAGCTGAACCTGCAGAACGGCAACTTGTTCGATGTGGCCGAACACAACTACACCATTACCTCCGCTAACATGGGTACCGAAGGAAGCGCAGTGACCACGGTTTCTCCGCAAGGCCAGGTGGCGGTGACCAAACCCATCACGCTGAACTTCAACACTGAGGGTCGAGTCATCAGCGGCCGCTACAAGATTATCGATGCCTCCGAGGCTACCAACGTGGATACCACCACGAACTGGGACAGCAAGAACGTGACCGTAAATGGCCAGGGCGCCAGCTTCGAGGGTCTGGTGTGGGATGGCAATGTGCTTTACCTGGACTACGTGAGCCCGGCGGCAGACGCCGTGATGGCCGGCAACTGGGGTGTGTTCAAGGCATCCCAGGCATTCACGGGCACGCTGTGGGGCAACCGCGCCAATGCCTGCGTGCTGAACAAGACCGCCGCCCCGGCTGCTGTGACCACAGATGAGAAGGGCAACACCATTGACACCACGGCCCCTGCGCCCCAGGGTGTGACCCTGGCCTGGGGCACAGCCTATGGCCAGAGCGCCCGCATCAGCGGCGTGGGTGCAGATTACAGCATCTACGGCGGCGCCATTGGTCTGGAGCACCACTTTGTGAGCGGCCGCAGCCTGGGCGCAGCCCTCGGCTACGACTGGGGCACTGTGTCTCCCTTCGGCTCCAGCGATATTGACCAGGAAACCCTGCATGCAGCCGTGTATGGCCGCGCCGGTATCAGGCAGCTGGGCGCCAACAGCGCTGTGGCCGTGGACTGGAGCGCCGCTTATGGCGACACCACCTCCGAGAGCGACCTGGTGGACGGCGACTGGACGCAGGAAAGCCTGCAGCTGGATGCCCGCGTGTCTTACCTGCGCAAGCTGAACGACCGCACCACGGGTTCCGTGTTTGTCGGTGTGCAGTACTTTGCCGCCGATTCCGACACGGTGGACGGTCTGGAAGTGAGCTCCATGCAGAACCTGCGCGCCGAAATCGGTGCCGGTATCAGCTACAAGCTCAACCAGAAGGCCACGGTGTACGGCGAAGCCTCGGTGTACAACGACGTGATGCGCCACAACCCCTGCGTGGATGACGGCGGCGTGTGCATCAAGGGCAGCAACCCCGGCCGCACCGGTGGCACCCTGAGCGTGGGTGCCCAGTACGACCTGAATGACGACTGGTCCGTGCGCGGCGGCTACAGCTTCGACGTGGCCGAGGACAGCACCGAGCACAACTTCAACGCCGGTGCCGTTTACAAGTTCTAAATCATCTTGTTTATAGGTTAGAGTCAGCGGGAGAGGATGCTCTGCGTCCTCTCCCGCTTTTTTTCATGCGGCACGCAGTGCTGCATGGCTCTGGTGGCATACGCCCACACGTATCCCAAAGTTTGAAAAAAAAGGGCTCGATAGATTGATGTTTGTCGTTATCGGAGCACGGGACTTCAGTCCCGAAATCACGGTGCATTTAATCGGGACTAAAGTCCCGTGCTTCGACAAAGTTCCTCCCCCGCAAATGCCAATTTACCGAGCGCTTTTTTCAAACTTTGGGACACGTGCGGCATACGCCAGAGCTGAGAGAAAATTGCCTTGTCGGGAGAGGATGGAATTGTTATATTGTACGGCGCGGGAGTGAGATACCAAAAAACTGCAAGATAACAAGAAAAGATACCGAACCGGATTGATGAATATGCTTCGCCACCAGTTTCTGCGCGCACCGCTGTTTCTGCCGCTGGTGGCAGTGGGGGCCGCCATTCCGGGCGGGTGGTGGTATGCTCTTTCAGGGCTCGTGGTGCTGGCGGCTATGGGGTTGAGGTTGTGGCGCATTGGCATGTGTGCCCTGCTCTGCGCGCTGGTGGCAGCTTTGCACACGCAGCTGCTGGAGCAGCGCGCTGCCGATTTCTGCCGCCAGGCAGAGTGGCAGGAGGTGGTGGAGCTGACCGGGACAGTGGAGCGCACCTTGCGCCGCGGCTGCGTGCTGAGCACCGGGTGGAACGGTGTGCGGGTGGTTCTGCGAGGCGAAACAACCAGCGCCGTGGGGGATGTGGTGCGGGTACGCGCGGAATGGCAAGCGCCGGGCGCACCAACGGTTCGCGGTGTGTTTGACCCGCAGGGCTGGATGAAGGGGATGGGGGCTGCGGCCTCACTTCACCTGGTGGAGGAGGAAAAGCTGGGCAAGCCTCTCTCGCTGCGCACGCTGCAGCACTGGGGGCTCGGCATGCGCGAACGCATGGCACGCACCCTCATGCCGCCCGGCACGGAACAGGACGCGGCCCGCCAGGTGCTCTGTGCCCTGGTGCTGGGGGATAAGAGCGGGGCCGAATCCGAAACGATGGAGGGTTTCCGCAGGGGCGGCTGCCTACATGCTTTTGCGGTAAGCGGGCTGCACGTGGGGCTGGTTTCCGGCATTTTCTGGCTGCTGCTGCGTCTGCTGCGGGTGAGACCGGTGGTGATTCGCCCGCTGGTGCTGGTGGCGGTGGGTGTATATGTGCTCATGACCGGTGCGGCGGTGCCGGCCATTCGTGCCTATGTGATGCTGGCGGTGGTGCTGCTGGGCTACATGCTGCAACGGCGCGTGAGTCTGCTGAATACCTGGAGCTTCGCAGCGCTCATAATTCTGCTGGTGGACCCGAGCCAGCTATTCAACGCAGGCTTTTTGCTTTCTTTCGGGGTGTATGCTGCGCTGTGCCTGGCGCTGCGGCTCTGCCTGGGGGAACAGGCGTGGTTCGGACCGGATGATTACATACCGGTTTCGCTGCGCACGCGCTGGGAAATGCGCTGGAGCAATTTTGAGCTGGGAGTGCGCGGTACGGTCATTGTGGCGCTGAGCGCCTGGCTGGTTTCGCTTCCCATCACGCTCAGTTTCTTCCACACGGTCAATTCCACGAGTTTTCTGACGAACGTGGCTATCACCCCGCTGCTGCCAGTGGTCATGTTCTGCGGGCTGCTGCACCTCTGCCTGGCAAGTGTGCCCTGGCTTGGGGCAGCCACAGGCTGGGCGGCGCAGAAATCCGCCGCGCTGCTGCTGGCGGTGGTCAGTTGGTTCGGTGAGCTGCCGTATGCGTATCTCCCCGCCCAGGAACCAGCTCCTCTGCACTCGATTCTGATTCAGGGGACAAACTATGGCGGCAGTTTTACCATGCTGGGTAACCACGGGCTGCTGATTGACTGCGGCAACGAAACCACCGCCGAAATGAAGACCGCCCCCACCCTGTTTCATGCGGGCTATACACCGGCTGCCCTGCTGGTAACCACCCCACGCGTGAGTGCCGGCGGCGGGGCCTCGGTGTTGCAGCGCATGTGGCCGGGGCTCCCTGTCATTCACGCTCACGAACTGCCGCCGCAGGGGCGGGCCTTCGAAACCCAGGCCGGCAGATTCACCCTCATTCCCGCACCGCAGGAACTTCCCCGCAAAAATGCGGCCAATCACCATCCGCTGGTGCTATGGGAATCTCCCGCCGGGCGCGTGCTGTATGCTGGAAATGCGGCCTATGCCGCCCTGGCAGCCCTGCCGGAAGCGCCGCCGGATGTCGCTATTCTGGGACAGCACCCCACCCAGGGCATATCCCCGGCCGATGTGGCAGCCAAGCGCTGCATCCTGCTGCCTAATGTTAAGAACATAGACGCAACCGATGCCGATACGGTCGGCTTGCAGGAATGCCACCGCTGGGTGCTCCCCTAGCAGTGGGGAGATTACCCCGAAAAATGCAGACCCCATGGATGGGCTCGAAAGAGCGATAAATTGAGGTTTAGAAAATGCAAAACGCAGAATGCAGAATGCAAAATAATCATATAGCGTGCCGACTACCGTCGGCACGTGGTAACGAAAACACACTGAGATTCATCTCAGTGCGTTTTTACAGGGAGCGGCGGAAGCCGCTACGGAGCTTCCTATTCTGCATTCTGCGTTCTGAAATCTGCATTCCATTAAATTCCAATTTATCGGGATGCGGGGGATTCTTCCAAAATGTTGTTGGTGTTTCTATTGCTTACAAAATCTTTGGGACACGTGTGAGACGCAGCCACATGTGTCCCAAAGTTTAAAAAAGCGCTCGATAAATTGAGGTTTGTCGGGCTTTCAGCCCGACAATTTCCCATTGACTGAGAACATCTCTCAACCGACGAAACGCTGCGCAAATGAAAATCTCAGTACGAGCTTCATTTTTTTATTGCATAGTGAAACGGTAGGTGTTATATTGACGAGGTGAGTCACCTTGCTCACTACTCATCAGAAAAACCAAACCATAGAAAGAACCATCATCATGAAGAAACTTGCTCTCAGCTTGCTGGCCGCGGCGTTCTGCTGCGGCATGGTCAACGCCCAGGACCCCGCCCCTGCCCCCGCTGCACCGACTCCCTGCGTGAAGAAGTGCTGCGCCAAGAAAGCGGAGTGCCCCAAGAAAAAGTGCTGCCCGAAGAAGGCTGAATGCGCCGAAAAGAAAGCTTGCTGCCCGAAGAAACCCTGTTGCCCCAAGAAGGGCGCATGCCCGAAAAAGGACTGAGGCACCGGCGCGCTGTTCATACCCGCCCATCCGGTCATTTTGTGCACCGGATGGGCGATTTTAATCCCCAGAAAGCCAAATAACAGCAAATTACCGCCAAAAAGGTAGGAAAATTATGTACTAAATGCATTTTTTTATTGCAAAGGGGGGAGAAATTCGGTACTTTTCAGTCAGCAAGCGGGGGCGGACGTCTCCCACCCCCCGGCGAAGCGAGAAAACCCAAGAATAGAAAGAAATCCGCAATCATGAAAACGACAACACTGAAAAAGCTGGCTCTCTCCGTTCTTGCCGCAGGTGTGGCCTTCGGCATGAGCGGAATCACCAATGCGCAGGACGTGAACTGGGCAGACCGGGAGGGAGAAACTCTTTTGATGAAAGCCGCTGACCGCGGTCAGGTAGCAGAAGTGAAGCGACTGCTGGCTGCCGGCGCGCAGGTAAACACCAAGGATAACGACGGCGAGACGGCACTGATGATGGCCGCAGACGACGGCAACGCCGAGATTGTGAAGCTGCTGCTGGAGGCCGGGGCCAACGTGAACGATGCCGATGAAGATGGCGAGACTCCGCTCATGTACGCGGCCGACAGTGGCAACCCCGCCACAGTGAAGCTGCTGCTGGAAGCCGGCGCCACGGTCAACGTCATTGATAACGAGGGGGAGACACCGCTGATGAAGGCAGCCGATGAAGGCAACGTGGCGGTGATTCAGCAGCTCATTGCCGCCGGGGCCGATGTAAACGTGCGCGACAGCGAAGGCGAAAGCGCACTGGATAAGGCCCAGGATGAAGGCAACCGCAAAGCGGTGCAGGCACTGCGCGCCGCCGGAGCCCGATAACAATTTGTACGCATAACGTCAACGCAACTCACCGCCGCCCGGCCCAGTGCCCGGCGGCGGTTTTTACAGCCCGGAATCCGCGAAAGTACGCGGAAAATAACCGTTTTGACTTTACAAGCGAGCATAGCGGGCGTATAAAAAAAGTCAGCCATGCACGCACCGAGCATTGTTCAATCGCTTAAGACGTATAATCGCAAGACCTTTTTCTCTGACCTGGGGGCAGGCCTGACCGTGGGTGTGGTCGCCCTGCCACTGGCCATGGCCTTTGCCATAGCCTGCGGGAGCAGCTCCATCACCCCCAGCACGGGCCTCATCACTGCCGTGGTGGCAGGTTTCCTGATTTCGCTGCTGGGCGGCAGCAAGTTCCAGATTGGCGGTCCCACGGGTGCCTTTGTGGTGCTGATTTCCGGGGTGGTGGGGAGTTTCGGTTTCCCGGGGCTGGTGCTCTGCACGCTGCTGGCCGGTCTGTTCCTCATCATCTTCGGCGTGTGCCGCATGGGGTCGCTCATCAAGTTCATTCCCTACCCGGTAACCACGGGCTTTACCAGCGGTATTGCCGTCACGATTTTCTGCACCCAGGTGAAAGACCTGTTTGGTCTGCAGATTGACCGCGCAGTACCGGCGGAGTTTGTGGCCAAGTGGCAGTGCTATATTGAATATTTCCACACAGTGAATTACTGGGCGCTGGGGCTTTCTGTGCTGACCGTAGCCGTCATTCTGCTGACGAAACGGCTGTGTCCCCGGGCACCGTTCATGCTGGTGGGCATGCTGGTGAGCACGCTGGTGTGCCAGTGCTGCAACCTGCCGGTGGAAACCATCGGCTCCCGCTTCGGAGAACTGCCGCAGGGGCTGCCCATGCCCAGCCTGCCGGAGGTGAATTGGAAGCAACTGCCGCAGCTGGTGCAACCCGCATTCGTGATTGCCCTGCTGGCTGCCATTGAATCGCTGCTCAGCGCCAGCGTGGCCGATGGTATGACCGGCTCCCGCCACCACCCGAACACGGAGCTTATCGGCCAGGGTGTGGGCAACATGGCCTCTGCCCTCTTCGGCGGTATCCCCGCCACCGGTGCCATTGCCCGCACCGCCACCAACATACGCGCCGGCGGCAAGACCCCCATTGCCGGTATCATTCATGCCATCACCCTGCTTCTCATCCTGATGCTGGCCGGGCAGTATGCCGCCATGGTGCCGCTGGCCGCACTGGCGGGCATTCTGGTGATTGTGTGCTGGAACATGGCAGAGGTATCCACCTTCATCCACCTGCTCAAGGGTCCGCGGCAGGATGCCGTGGTGCTCTGCCTCACCTTCATTCTCACGGTGCTCATCGACCTGGTGGTGGCTGTGGAAGTGGGTGTGGTGCTGGCCGCCCTGCTCTTCATCGGGCGCATGGCCCAGATCAGCAACGTAGAATCCATCACCCGCGAACTCGAGGGCGAAGACCCCGAGGAACAGCCCGCCCGCTCCCGCTACCTGCGCCAGGTGCCGGAGAACGTGGAAATCTTCGATGTGCAGGGGCCCTTCTTCTTCGGCGCCGTGGAGCAGTTCAAAGACCGCGTATTCCGCACGCTGGAGCGTGATATCGAGTATGTGCTGCTGCGTATGCGCCTGGTTCCCTCGCTGGATGCCTCCGGTCTGCATGCGCTGGAGGACTTCCTGGCCTATTGCCAGCGCCGCAATATCACCCTGCTGCTCTGCGGTGTGCAGAAACAACCGCACAAGGTGATTCGCCGCGATTCACCCTTCATGCAGGAACTGCACGCCGAGAATATCTGCGAGAATATCGATGCTGCCCTGGAGCGCATCCAACAGCTGGAAAAAGAAAAGAAGCCCAGCTGATTCTCTGAATGGAAGGTCCATGAATTGAGATTTCCCCGCCAATTTCCAATTTATCGGGATGCGGGGGATTCTTCCAAAATGTTGTTGGTGTTTCTATTGCTTACAAAATCTTTGGGACACGTGTGAGGCGCAGCAACATGTGTCCCAAAGTTAAAAAAAAGCGCTCGATAAATTGGAATTGGGCGAGCCGCAGGCGAGCGGAATTCAAAGCCCGTGAAACGGGCGACATACCCATAGCGAGGCGGTGGAGCACTCCACGCGGTAGCGTGGGGTGCGGAACCCCTCGTAGGAATAAAAAAGG
>JAGBDZ010000034.1 GCA_017937215.1 Akkermansia sp.
AACTGAAAAATCAATTTCGTTTTCGCGTTTTCTCGCAGATTTGATTAGCTTGGGCCTTTGACCCTTCTGATGCTTCAGTCGACTTCGATAAAAGAAGCGCTCGTTTGAGGGAATTGAGGGTGACGGCAGGTACATCGTATCTCTGTGCGTCTTTAGCCTTGCGAGATATTTTCTCTTTGTGGTTTTCTCCGATAACCAGGTAGTCAGCCCTGCTGACCGTAGTGCTGATGAGGCCTCCTGCATTTACTATCAGCTCTTCGTATGTGGCTTTTTTCATATCCAGTTTACCGGTGATGATGAATTTCTTGCCAGGTATGCTAATCGGAATGTCCATGCCAACTGCTTCACCGTTTTCATTGACCATCCCTTCATAGACAAAGTTTTCGTCTATAACTGGGCGTTGGTGAGTTTCTTTCTTTGATTTGTGAACGGCCCCTTCTCGCAGGAATAAGATGTAACTGGATAGTTGGGAACATCCGAAATTATCTGCTCGTTTGAAAACACTAATCAGACGATTGAAAATGAGGGAAAGCTGGTAAGGCCGTTCAATGGCAGGGGTAGAAGCCAGACACTCTTCGATGCTCAAGGAATCTTCTTTCCTGTGTTTGCTGTCCATGAAATCAATATCCGGCCATTCGGGGAGCTTGATGAGCGCCTGCATGAAAGGCTCAATATCAAAATTGCGGGCACGCCCGGAACTGAGGATGATTTCTGCAAAATCCCCCAGCTGCCACTCTTCCGGGTTTTCGCTTTCGGTACGTGCTGTGTGGAATTCGTTGATGTGTTTGACTACGTTGCCTGTGCGCATGTATAGTCGTGCTTTGCAATCGGGGCAGGTCATGCGGGCAAGCCCGAATGTATCTGCCGGGAATGCGTACTCAAATCCACATTGTTGGCACTTGGCCGACAGCATTCTGATATCTTCTGTATCCGTCGCCGTCATGGGGTTAAGATTCCAGAGTGAACAATTCTTCTTCGGACTGATTATCAGAGCCCTCGCTTTGCATCATCTGTTCAATTTCTTCTTCGCTGATGATGGGGATGCCGAGTTTCTCTGCTTTCTTTCGTTTTTCACCACCACCTGTACCGGCAAGCAGATATGAGGTGCTCTTGGTAACGCTTCCGGATACTTTGCCACCTGCTGCCACAATTTTGCGACTGAAGCTTGACCTGTCGATGCTGAGACTTCCCGTTAGAACAAAGGTTAGCCCAGAGAGCGGTAAACGGTTGGCATCATTTCTATCATTTGTAGAAGCAGATGAGAAAGATTCTGAGCAAGGGTTTATTCCTAGTAAATCAAGTTTGTTAATAACAGATTGACCCGCCAGTGATGAGAAAAAACTATCAAACTTAACTGTAGCTTCATCTCCCAAGGGGGTGTAAATAGTATAATTTGTTTGGGTTGCGCTAAGCCGAAGAGTGAAAGGTATATTCTTTTCGTCCTTTTGTATTATTGGGATTTGCCATTTCTTTGCAAGATCTGCTATGTTAGGTGTAAAAGTAGATTGGAGGTGTTTGAGTGCTGATTTGTTATCCTTTACTTTTTGTTTATAAATAGAGAGCTCTTCTTTAGCGACTTCCATTATTATTTCAAGAGCCTTGTCCTTGATTTGCTTAATTATTTTTCCAGTGACAGCAGGAATTGGTGCTCCCGGTTGAAGCTCTTTTCTGAGTTCATGATACTTCACATATAGTGCAGGGGCATATCGCTTTGTAAGATCTTCCCAGAAAAACTCTTGTAACTGGTGCCTTTGTTGTGTTATGTTTTGCTCTTCTTCTGTCAACTGTCGTTCTATAGTTATGTCTTGCCTTTGAATATTGGGACTGAGATAATTGTATTTCTTGATAACAGGCAGAAGGTTGGCAATGCCTTTGATTTCTTTTGATTGTAAAGCGGATTTTAAATCGGGAAAATATCGAGCCCATGTTTGTGCCGTCGTCTCTCCTATAGAATTGATGCCGAAGGCGGTGAGCCAGCGTTCGAGGGGGAGGGTGCGGGCGTTCTGCAGGGCGGCCAGGGCCTTGGCGGCGTTTTTCTCGCCGAAGCGGCGGGGCTCGTCATCGGTGCCGAGGTTGAGGGCGCCGAGCTGCTCCACGGTGAGGGTGAAGAGATCGAGCGGGGTGGAAATCATGCCGCGGTTCACGAGGGCCTCGGCCACGGTGCCGCCGAGGTTCTCGATGTCCAGCGCCTCGCGGCGGCAGAAGTAGGTGGTGCGCATGGCGGCCTGCGCAGGGCAGGTGAAGTTGGTGCAGCGCCAGGCTACCTGGCCATCCTCCTGCACAATGGGGGCTCCGCAGCTGGGGCACACGCCGCCCACGGCATCGTACAGGCTGTAGGGCAGGGCATCGGACGGGCGTTTGGCGGTGATGACATGCACCACGGCGGGGATGATTTCGCCGCTCTTTTCCATGAGCACCGTATCGCCGATGCGGATGTCCTTGCGGGCGATTTCGTCCTGGTTGTGCAGGGTGGCACGGGAGACGGTGGTGCCGGAGAGCTGCACCGGTTCCAGCTCGGCCACGGGGGTGAGCACGCCGGTGCGGCCCACCTGGATGCTGATGCCGCGCAGCACGGTTTCCTTCTGCTCGGGCAGGTATTTGAAGGCGGCGGCCCAGCGGGGGGCGCGGGCGGTGCTGCCCAGGGAGTCGCGCAGGGCGAAATCATCCAGTTTGATGACGGCGCCGTCTGTGCCGTAGCCCAGGTCGCGGCGCAGCACATTCACCTGCTGCACGGCGGTGCGGGTGGTCTCCAGCGTGTCGGCATAGATGACCGGTTCGTTGCGGGGAATGCCCATGCGGTCGAGCAGGTCGGTGAAGTCCCGGGTGGAGTGCAGGGCGGGGCCTTCGTACACCCCGAGCCCATGGGCCAGGAAACGCAGCGGGCGGCGGGCCACCTCGGCGGCATCCAGCAGCTTGATGGTGCCGGCTGTGGCATTGCGCGGGTTCGCAAAAGCGGGCAGACCATCGGCATCGCGCTCGGCATTCAGTACATCGAAATCGGCAGAGGGCATGTAGATTTCGCCGCGCACCTCCAGCAGCTCCGGCGCGCCTGCGGGCAGGGTGAAGGGCACGCTCTTAATCGTGCGCACATTGGCGGTGATGTCGTCGCCGGTGCGGCCGTCGCCTCGGGTGGCGGCGTATGCCAGTTTTCCGTTGCGGTAGAGCAGGGTCACGGCGCAGCCGTCAATCTTGGGCTCGATGGTGACGCGGGGTGTTGCCACACCCAGGCTGCCGGCCAGGCGGTTGTAGAACTCCACCAGCTCGGCATCGGTCTCGCCCTGCTCAGGTTTGTGCTCGAAGATGTCATCAATACTCTGCATGGGGGCAGGGTGGGTCACTTTGCGGAAGCCCTCGCTCAGGTCGTTGCCCACGCGCTGGGTGGGGGAATCCGGGGTGATGAACTCCGGGTGCTCGCGCTCCAGTTCCTCGATTTCGCGGTAGAGCCTGTCGTACTCCGCATCAGAGATTTCCGGCTGAGCCTGGGCGTAGTAAAGCTCATTGTTGTGGCGCACAATGTCGCAGAGCTCGGCATAGCGTTCCTGTGGGCTATGCTGAGCCTGCTGCTGGCTGGCGGCGAATTCGAAGAGATCCATGTCCATAACGATTGCGCAGCATCATATCACACACGCGCCCGCGGGGTCAATGCTGCGCTTCGTCTGCGCACTATTTACTTGAGTTGCGGGTTTCTGCATGCTAGACTGGTTCGCATGAAAGCGCTTCTTATCAATGGCAGCCCGAATGCAAATGGCAATACTTTCCAGGCTCTGAGCATGGTGGCGGAGGCCATGAACGCGGCCGGGGTGGAAACGGAGATTGTGCAGATAGGTGCTGCCGCGGTGCAGGGCTGCATAGGCTGCCGCCAGTGCCTCAAAACCGGGCGCTGCGGTATGAAGGATAAGCTTTACAACTACATCTACGACCAGCTGGATTCCATTGATGGTATTGTGATTGGCAGCCCCACGTATTTTGCGGGCCCGAATGGCTCCCTCTGCGCGCTGCTGGACCGCCTGTATTATTCCGCCGGTAGCAAGCTGGCCTACAAGCCGGGCGCCACGGTGGCTGTGGCCCGCCGCGGCGGAGCCAGTACCACCCTGGACCGCCTGAACAAGTATATCACCTACAACAACCAGCCGTTGGTGAGTTCCTTTTACTGGAATATGATTTATGGCATGCGCCCGGGCGAGGTGCAGCTGGATGCCGAGGGGGCCCAGACCCTGCGCCAGCTGGGCCGCAACCTGGCCTGGATGATGCAGTGTGTGGCTGCCGGTCCCGCGCATCCGCAGCCGGAGCAACCGCGCGCCTGGACGCATTTCATCCGCTGAAAAAATCGTGCGGGCGCGCGTTGCGTGCTTGCATCGGAATCTGCTGTGTGGTAGAGTGGAGCCGTTACCGTAACTGACTATGCTGGAAGCGCGCAATATCTGTTTGGAAGTCGATAATGATGGGGAGAGCCTGTTTCTGCTCAGCGATGTGAATTTCTGCATTCCGCGCGGGCATTTCACGGCTATTGTGGGCCCTTCCGGTTGCGGCAAGACAACGCTGCTCAAAGCGATAGCCGGTATCAAGGAAACGACCTCGGGTACGTTCCTCTGGGAGGGGCGAGACCTGGCCGAAGACGGCGATTTTGAGCCATACGAGATTGGCTACGTGCCGCAGTTCAGTATTGCCTATGAAGAGCTGACGGTGGATGAGAACGTGGAGGGCTCCGCCCGCCTGCGGGTGGATGCGGATGACGATGAACTGGATGAAATCATCGACAGCGTGTTGGAGGAAACCGGCTTGAGCGAGATTGCCGACCGCCCGGTGAAGTTGCTTTCCGGTGGTCAGAAACGGCGCCTTGCGCTGGCCATGGAGCTGGTGAGCCGCCCGCACATCCTGCTGTGTGACGAAGTGACCAGCGGGCTGGACCCGCGCTCCGAGCGTGAGATTGTGGAGTTGCTCCACCAGTTGAGCATGAAGGACGGCCGCATCGTCATATCGGTGACCCACAGCCTGGCCCAGATGGAGCTGTACGATAGTGTGATGGTGATGGTGCAGGGGAATCTGGCGTATCATGGTTCCCCGGAACTCATGGTGCATTATTTCGGTGAGCAGTCGTTTGAGGAAGTATACCCGAAACTGGCGCTTCGTGAGCCGGATGCCTGGCGACAGAGCTGGCTGAAGCACCGCTTGGATTACTACCAGCGTCTGGAGAAAAAGCACGTGCAGAAATTTGCGGATGCCGGCCTGCAGCCCCCTGCTGCCTCTGCGCAAAATACCGATGAGGATGAGGTGCCCCAGCCTTCATTCCTGACCCAGTTCAGCACACTGCTCAGGCGGCGTTTCACCATCTTTTTCCGAGACCGCACGCAACTCTGGCTCCAGGTGGCCATGATTGTGATTTTCCCGATTCTGGTGGCGCTCTTCTCCAGCAAGGGGCAGGACCAGCTGCTGCAGCTTACCGATACCATGGGCTCTGACCTGGCCGCTGAGGTGCAGGCCCAGCAGGCCCAGGCTGAGGTGCGTGCCCGCGTGGGCTCCGCGGTTTCCGGTATTATCATGTTCCAGGTGATTCTGCTGGGGCTCATGGGCTCCAATAATTCATCGCGCGAGGTGGCCGGGGAGCGCCTCATCATGGAAAAGGAAAAGTTTGCCGGCACCAGTGTGGGGGCGTATCTGGCATCGAAACTGGTGTTTCTGAGTGTGCTGGTGCTCATTCAGAGCTTGTGGATGTTTGCCTTTGTGCAGTATTGCTGGCCGCTGCGGGGCGATGTGCTGAATCACCTGGTATTCCTGCTGCTGGCAAATGCCGCCATGACCGCCATGTGCCTGGGCATATCGGCCAATTGCAAGACCCCGGACCAGGCCTCGCTGCTGAGTATCTATCTGGTGGGCTTCCAGCTGCCGCTATCCGGCGCGGTGCTGGCACTGCCGGAGTTTGTGGAGCGCTTCACCCAGCCGTTTATCTCTGCCTACTGGGCGTGGAGCGGCAGTGTGAACGGCGGCCTGGATTCTGAGGTGCTCAAGGCGGTGAACAGCATTGTGCAGACCTCGTTTGCACCGCCGCTCCCCTGTCTGCTGGTGCTGCTGGCTCATGTGCTGGTGGGTATCGGGCTTACCTATGTGGGGGTGCGCCGTACCCGCTGGGAATAATTAATTTTTACTGAATCGATATGGCAAGAAAGAGACGCTCTTCCAAGAACAAGAAATCGCAGCTGCCTCTGGTGCTGGGTGGCGGTGGTGGTGTGCTGTTGCTGGCGCTGGCAGCCGCTATGGTCATGAAACCTGCTGACAACGCCGGGGATTCGCCCGAGTCCCGCTTCAGTGTGGCTGATTACCGCCAGGATGCCTCCCGCCTGACCGGGAATACCTACCGTCTGAAGGCTCGCGTGGAGAATATTGAAACCCTGGGTAATGATCGACTGGTGGCGGTTTCTCTGCCGGAGAATTCGCAGGAGCGACTGCCCCTGCTGGTTCGCAGCGGGGTGACCGGTCGCGTGAACCTGACTCGTGGCGATACTTTCGTGTTTGAGGTGGTCTGCCGCAACGGTAAGGATGAACAAGGGCTTGATGTCAAGGGCATCATGGTAGTTGAAAATGTGGAGACGAAGTAATCATGAAAGCCATTTCCTACATCAGAATTCTTCCTCTGCTCTGCGGGGCGCTCTGTGTGCAGCCCCTGTATGCCCAGGGCTTGGGCAAGCCGAGAGCGGAACAGGAACCTGCGAGCCAGCCCCAGAGCAATCCCCAGCCTGCGGAGCAGGTTGTGTCCCCCCGGATCGGTCAGTCGCATGTGGATACCGAGAGCGGAGAAACGCCAAACCCGCAGGTGCTGGGTATGGAGCTCCCATTGCTGGATCCCTCCACCGATACGATGAGTTACAACGGCGCCAAGTTCGATGTGGGGAACAATGCGCTGGTGCGTGCGCGCTTTGAAAAATACCTCCAGCAGAACCCGGATGACAGCACAGAGGCCAAGCGCTATCGCAAAAAGCTCAAGGGCCTGCTGAAACTTACTCAGAAATCTGCCCGCACCAATCGTGAAGTGGGCAGTGAAACGCTGCTGCAGATTGGCAATGGCCTGTATGAGATGAATGATTATGAGGGCGACGGCGGTGTTTCCGGTGCCCTGGCCAGCGCCATTGCCAGCGCGGTTTCGGTGCAGTATGCCAACCGCTCCCGCAATCGTAAGAATGAGGCCATGCAGAGGGAAATCGATGACTTGGTCGAGAAAACCAACATGATGACCAATCGCAACACCGGCCGTGGCCGATCAACCAGGTCTGGTGCAGGTGGTGGCGGCTCCAGCGATAATTCCACGACCAATACTTTTGCCATTGCCCACAACACGAAGCAGATTGCCAAGATGGAGGCTGCCGGGGTGAAGAACGATGCCGATAGTATTGCGGCCATGGAAATTTCCAAGGTGAATTTCCAGAGCACGATTGTTTCGATGCTGATGCAGCGGCGCTTTGACCATGCGCTGATTGGTGCCCATGCCTATCGCCACGTGTTCCGCGATGGTGATACCACACTGAAACTGGACAGCGATTCCCAGGCCGCCCGCCTGTTTGAGGGAGGGGTGGGCATGCCGCCTACGGTCAATGCCATGGCGACCATTGCCTCCAATCTGCGCCGCGAGGTGGACCAGAATATGGAGGCTGTAGCCAATATGCTGGCTCAGAATAAGCTTTCCGATGCCACTCAGAGCCTGATTCAGGCTGTGGCAGTGGGTGAGTATATGCAGAGTGTGGCCACCTTCCCGGCTGAGAGCCGTCGCCGCATTGCCGAATTCTGGTCCTTGCGCCGCAAGGCTCTGACCACACTGAATGCCCGTGACTACGGCGCATTGGAGCAGATTGCCGCCAGAATGAAGGAACTGGATCCGGATTTCGATGATTCCATGCTCACCAGTTACTGTGCCGGCCGCAAGGCGCAGAGCGACCTGCACCTGCGCAATGCCGCCAAGGCGCTTCAGGCCGGGGATGATGATACCTTCAATGCCGAACTTCTCAAGGCCGGCTCCATATGGCCGAAGAATCCCAACCTGGAAAAGGGTCGCCAGAAGCTCGAGCAACTGGATAATCAGGACCCGGTGCGCGAGGAGTTCCGCACCCTGATGGCTCGCAAGGCCTACCGCACCATTTACAATGAACAGGATAAATTTGAAGTGGTGGCGCTCGACCCCGAGCTGAAGGCTCAGTACAAGGAGGCTATCACGCTCATCGGCACCATTGATGGCATGCTGGAGCAGTTGGAAGTAGCAGCCAGACAGGATACGACCATGGGCCCGTGCATGGCTTACGAAATGCTCTTGCAGCGGGGCGCTGAGGATGAACGCTATCAAGAAGACTCCCGCTATCGCGACGCCCTGAATCGCTTTGCTCTGGGGGCTCATGAGTTCACCCAGGCCCTGGATAAGGCCAAGTTGAGTGAGGAGCGCCGCGAGTACGGCTCAGCCCTTTCGAATTACTACCGAGCCCAGTGCCTCTACCCGCGCTCTACCATGGCCGGCGAGGGGGTCCGCCGCGTGACGGAGATTATCCTCAAGGCCAAGTTCTGATGCCGCCTGACCGTGTTGTTGTAACGCGTTTTGCGCCCAGTCCGAGTGGCCCGCTGCACGTGGGCCACCTGCTGGCTGCGCTGCAGGCGCGGCGCCTGGCCGATGCGCACGGCGGCCGCTGCCTGCTGCGCGTGGAGGATATTGACCAGCGCGCGCAGCACCCGGAGTATCTGCAGCTCATGTACGAGGACCTGCGCTGGCTGGACCTTGAGTTCGATGGCGAGGTGATGGTGCAGACGCAGCGTTTCGATAGATACCGAGCGGTGCTGGAGCAGCTTCGCTGCGCAGGTCTGCTCTACCCCTGCTTCTGCACCCGCACGGAAATCAGGAATCAGGTGGCAGAAATGGGGCGCGCCCCGCATGCCACGCTGGGCTACCTTTACCCGGGCACCTGCCGGCAGTTGCCTCCCGACCAGGTGGCGGAAAAACTGGCCGCCGGGGTGCCCCACACCTGGCGCCTGGATATGCAGCGTGTGCAGGACCTCATCGGCTGCCCCACCTGGCATGACCTGCGCCGCGGTACCCAGCGCTGCGTGCCCACCGCCTATGGAGATGTGGTGCTGGCGCGCAAGGATTTCCCGGCCAGCTACCACCTTGCGGTGGTGGTGGATGATGCAGCCCAGGGCGTGACCCACGTGACCCGCGGGGCAGATTTGTTTGATTCCACGCACATTCACCGGGCTTTGCAGGGCGTGCTCGGTTTGCCGGTGCCTCAGTACTGCCACCACGCCCTGCTGCGCGATAATACCGGCAAGCGCCTGGCCAAGCGCGACGGCGCCCGCTCCATTGCCTCGCTGCGCCAGGCCGGCTTTACCCCGCAGCAGGTGCTCGATTCTCTGCGCACCGCCTTGCAGCGTGGCGGAATCTGGCGGGTGTGATTCAGTATCATGCCCCAAAGGCTGGAAAAACGCGCCGTAGGAAGAAGCCCCCCCCCCGCATCCCGATAAATTGGAATTTGCGGGGGAGGAACTTTGTCGAAGCACGGGACTTTCTTGTCTCGGCGTAGCCCGCAGGGCGAAGACGGAAGTCCCGATTAAATGCACCGTGATTTCGGGACTGAAGTCCCGTGCTCCGATAACGATAAACATCAATTTATCGAGCCCTTTTTTCAAACTTTGGGACAGCTATGATAAAACTTGGCATGTAGTAACATTTGTGCTCGCCACGGCGGGGTAAAAGTGGTAAAGTAGGAGGTAACCGCCATGAGTGATTCTACTTACATCTATGACAATGTTGGTGAGTACCTGAAGCTGGGTAAGACCATCTACAGCCCCACGATGTACCTGGGGCCGGGGCTTCAGCCGTACTGGATGCAGGCCGGTGCCTACACTCCTGTGGCCGATACGGCCGGGGTGCTGACCGCCGATGATACAAACAAGCTGGTGGAAAGCTGCACCACCCCGGAGCAGCGCGCCGAACTGGAAGAGAAGGGCACGGTGGATTTCATTGCCGATGGTCCCTGCGGCAAGTACCACGCCTACATCTACGCCCAGGCCGAAGGCCCGCTGCTGATTCTGCTTTCCCTGCATGTGGACGATTTCCTGAAGCAGGGTATTGATGCCAAGTGCTCGGACCTCCATATGCCCTCTGCCAACCCGCCCTCGTGGCGCCGTTTCGGCACCCTGCAGCCCATGTGGGAGGGAGCCCCGGTGCTGACCAAGGACGATACCCTGGCTTTGGTGAACAGTTTCCTGAAAGAAAAGGAATGGAATCGCCTCAAGGAGGTGGGCGACGTGGACTTCGCCTACCAGAACGAACTGGGCCGTTATCGTACCTCAGTGGTGTCCCAGCGCCTGGGCTATGATATCTGCTATCGCATTATCAACAGCCGCGTGTTCTCCATGAAGGAAATCAACCTTCCTACTGAATACGTGGAGCCGCTCACCCGCTTCACCAACGGTATCATCCTGGTGACGGGCTCCGTGGGTTCGGGCAAGTCCACCACGCTGGCTTCCATCATCGATTTCATCAACACGGACCGCCACGACCACATCATCACCATGGAGGACCCCATCGAAACCGTGTTCGAGTGCAAGGGCTGCCATATAAACCAGCGCGAGGTGCACACACACACGGAATCCTTCGGCCGCGCCCTGCGTGGTGCCCTGCGTGAGGACCCGGACGTCATCATGGTGGGTGAAATGCGCAACCTGGAGACCATTTCTCTGGCGCTCTCCGCCGCAGAAACCGGTCACTTGGTGCTCGGTACCCTGCACACCGGCTCCGCCGCCCGCACCATCGACCGTATTCTGGATGCCTTCCCCGTGGAAGAGCAGGACCACATCCGCGTGATGGTGTCCGAATCGCTGCGTGGCATCTTCTCCCAGCAGCTGGTTCCCAAGAAGGACGGCACCGGCCGCGTGATGGCGCTGGAGCTTCTGGTGAACAACGCCGCCGTGGCCAACGCTATCCGCGAAGGCAAGACCTTCATGATTCCCGGCTTCATCCAGACCGGCAAGAGCCAGGGTATGCGCCTCATGGACGACTCCCTGCAGCAGCTCTACCTGGATGGAATCATTGCCGGTGAGGAATGCCTGAGCCGCGCCACCGACCGCGTGATGATGGAGAAGTTCCTGAAGGAACACCCCGAGCCCGCAGCTCCCGCCCAGGCCTGAGTTTGATTGAAACCATTTACCCCTTTTTCTCGAAATGAAGAACAAGATTGACGTATTTTTTCAGGCCCTGGTAGACCAGGGTGGTTCTGACCTTCACCTCTCTGAAGGTGAGCCGCCCAAGATTCGCGTGCATGGCGATGTGACCGCCATCCGCGAGGAACCCCTCACCCACGAGGAGATGGTGGAGCTCATGGAGCCCATCTGCCCGCCCAAACTTTGGAAGGAATACTGCGAAATCGGCGATGCTGACTTCGCATACGAGATGGACGAGAAGTCGCGTTTCCGCTGCAACTACATGAAGCAGCAGCGCGGCTACTGCTGTGTGTTCCGTCTCATTCCCACCAAGATTCTCACCCTGGAGCAGCTCAATGTGCCCGAGCAGATCAAGCGCTTCGGCGAGATGCGCTCCGGCCTGGTGCTGGTGACCGGCCCCACCGGTTCCGGTAAGTCCACCACGCTGGCCGCTCTCATCGACTACATCAACACGAACTTTGCCCGCCACATCATCACCGTGGAGGAACCCATCGAATTCGTGCATCCCAGCAAGAAGAGCATCATCACCCAGCGCGAAGTGCCGAACAACTGTCCCACTTTCGCCGATGGCCTGCGCGCTTCTCTGCGCGAGGACACCGATATCGTGCTGGTGGGCGAAATGCGCGACCTGGAGACCATCTCCCTGGCCCTCACCGCGGCAGAGACCGGTCTGCTCGTGTTCGGTACGCTGCACACCAACAACGCCCGCAAGACGGTGGACCGTATCATCGACGTGTTCCCGGCCGAGCAGCAGCCCCAGGCCCGTACCATGCTGGCTGGCTCGCTCCGCGGCGTGGTGGCCCAGCTGCTCATGAAGCGCTGCGATAAGCCCGGCCGCGTGGCGGTGAACGAAATCCTCTTTGCCACTCCCGCCGTGAGCGCCATTATCCGCGAAGGTGCCACCCAGAAGCTGGCCGATGTCATCACCGGCGGCAAGGGCCTGGGCATGCAGTTCATGGACGACGCCATCTGGCAGAAGCTGCAGCAGGGACTCGTCTCTGCCGAGGAAGCCTACATGAAGGCAATCGATAAGGCCCGCTTCAAGAACTTCCTGCCCAAGGAACTTCAGAATATGGCCAACGCCGGCGGCGCTTAAGCCTATCCCACAAATCTATACGCAAAGCGGGCATGGAGAAGTGTGTTTCTCCATGCCCGCTTTCTGTTGGGGGCGCTTTCAGCGTGTTTTACGCAGACTGGCAGGCAGAATGCGGAGCTGGTCGCGGTATTTTGCCACGGTGCGGCGGGCGATGTGAATGCCCTCTGCTGCAAGCAGGCCCTCCAGCCGGGCATCGGAGAGCGGCTTGCGCGAGTCTTCGGCGGCTATCAGCTCGCGGATGCGGGCCTGCACGGCTTCCGGCGAAAGCGAATCGCCCAGGTCGGTGGTGAAAAGGTGGCGCAGCTCAAAAACGCCCCAGGAGCATTTCAGGTACTTGCCATTCACCGCGCGGGAGATGGTGGAAACGTGCAGGCCGGTGGCATCGGCCACTTGTTCCATGCGCAGGGGGACCAGCGCAGCGGGGCCATGCAGGAAAAACGCCCGCTGGCGCTGCACGATTTCCTGCGCCACTCTGAGAATGGTCTCCTGCCGCTGGGCAATGGCCTTGATGAGCTCGCGCCCCTCACTGAAACAGCGGGAGAGGTAGCGGCGCACCTCCGGTTTGTCGGCCTGTTCGGCCATCATTTCACGGTACTCGGCAGAGAGGGTCAGGCGCGGAATGTTGGCGTGGGTCAGGCTCACCTCCAGATTGTCGCCCTTGCGGGTGACGAGCACATCCGGTTCCATTACGCTGTTGTCCTCGCGGTCAAAAGCGGCACCGGGGTTAGGATTCAGCTGGGCGATGCGGCGGGCTGCCCCGGCCACGGCCGGTTCACTTTCCCCCAGTTCGCGGGCGGCATCTGCATAGCGGTGCTGCACCAGCTGCGGCCAGAAATCCTGCAGCAGCTGCATGGACAGCGAGGCTTCCTCACCCTCGCGGCGCAGTTGCAGCATGAGACTCTCGCGCAAATCGATGGCACCCACCCCGGCGGGGTCGAGATCCTGCACGGCCTGCAGTGCTTTGCTCAGCAGGGTCGGGCTCCAGCCATGCTGCCGGGCAATGTCGGCGGGCGCTTCGCTGAAATAGCCGCGCGTGTCCAGCTGCTGCACCAGCTGCAGCGCGGCCTCTTCCACCTTGGCGGGCAGGGCGCTGCGGCGAATCTGTTCCTCCAGATGCGCGGAGAGGCTGGGTGCCTCCGTCAGCGAATCCAGCAGAAAATCATGTCGGCGGGCGGCGGCCGTATCGGTCTCCAGCGGCTCGCGTTCCTCATCGGGCGGCGGCAGTTCCTCCTCCAGCGCCGGGTTGGCCGCCATGGCCTGGGTGGTGAGCGTGCGCAGCTCCATGTTGGTAGCTTGCAGCGCGCGCATGAACTGCTGCATGGCGGCGCTGGCCACCATGCTCTGCCTCATGCCTTGCTGCATCCCTGCGCTGCTCATGCTGCGGCGGTTGTAGCAGATTGCCGCCCCGCTTTCAAGCGTAAAGCGCGTGTGCGTAGATTCACTCGTCTCCCAAAGTTTAAAAAAGTGCTCGATAAATTGATGTTTGAAAGTACAATGTACAAAGGACAAGGTACAATTTGAAAGTTCCCTGCGGCTCCGCCGCAGCCGTTTAAAATGGCGGGCCGGAGGCCCGCGGAACTTCTTCAATTGTCAATAGTCACTCGTCAATTGTCAATCCTGTTAAATTCCAATTTGTCGGGGCGTTTAATTACTCCAACGTGCATAAGAGTATCATGGAAATCTCCCCACCTTCCCATTATTATTCGCCGCTCCCTGTGTATCGCATTTCGTGTGCGATAGCAAGATAAAAAAACGCATATGGCTCAAAAACAGTTAAAAGATAATAAATTGCGCAGGAAATGTTACAGGTTCTGAAAAGGAAACCTGTTTAGCCAGGGAACCTCGTTTTATCGGAAAAATCTTAAGGGTGAAGCATTGGGAGGAGTGTTGATGTATATCGCACACGAAATGTGCTAAATTGTTATCGGTCCGCAAGTAAACGAAACGAGTTTCGTTTCCCTGTTTCTTGCCCTCTAACCTCAAACCATATCATTCTATACAACCATGAAATTACATTTACCGAAATTATTGCTGGTGGCCGTTCTGAGCTGTACAATGGCGCAGGCCAAGGTTTCAGAACTCACAGATGGTGACAACACGTATAAGTACTTGTTCGTCACGAATGGGGGTGAAACAATTGACGGGAATTTGGAAATTAACCATTTACATATGGCTCAAGGTGACAGAACTGTTACTGTTACAGGTGATACTGTCATCAACTCAAATTTACCAAAAAGTTATAACATAGGTGGAGGTACACCACTGGGTAATGCTTGTCAACTTCAGATGTATACTACATTTGTATCGAAGTCGATTACATTTAATTGCCTGACCACATACTATGCCAAAACTTTCTCTATTTATGGCAATGTAAAGACCGATAGCTTTATCGTTAATGCTACTGAAGCATACCCTGCCCACATCAGCATAACCTCGGGCGGCAGACTTGAAACCCGCACCGCAGACACGACGGGAACCTTCACCATTGGTGAACATACCACAGTTAGTATAGGCAATCCGTCAGAAAGTGCTCAAGGTACCATTCAAGGTTTTACAACTGTGGTTGATGGTGGCAAACTTGACGTGAATCACTATGCCACTATGAGCGGCATTACTTTGAAACGTGGTACCGTCAACATTGATGTGAAAACAGGTAATGAAAGGTTTGATGGAATCCCCTTGGAAACCCCCAACAACCTAGGAGACATTACCATTGAGGGCGGTACTATGACTCTTGATGGGACCTCCACCACATCCTCCATAACGATGATCAGCGGTGCAGACGGAAGCGGTACTCTCAACATTTTGGGCGACGTTGAAACGGGTGCTCTCACTTTAAACAGCGGTACTATTAACGTGGGTGCCATCGACGAGGAGGGCAACAATGTGGTTAGCCATCTGACTGCCGCAGTCACTATGACCGATGGCATCATCAACGTGGGAACCGGCAGCACGATCAGCAGCCTTACGGTAAATGGAGCCACGCTTTCTGATGTTTCCGGATGCACGGTGACGATGGACACAGGAGTCGAGGTGGAGGGTGGCGAGGTCACCGTTGATGAAGGCGAGCTCTCCGGTACAGTTTCCGATAGCAAGCTGACAACGCAGGCAGATTCTCTGGTGAGTGCTGACGTAACGGACTCCGAAATCATCGCTGAGGGTGGCGAGATTTCCGGCACCATCAGCGGTACTTCCTCAGTGGTGGCTACCAGCGGTACAACCACGATTTCCGGTGAGAATAATGACTACAGCGGCGGCACAGTCATCAACGGCGCTACGCTGAAGCTGGAAGCGGGCGCTACTGTCGGCACCGGCGCCATTGAACTTACCAGCACAGACACCGACTGCGGCGTCTTTGATATGGGAGGCAATGACCTGACCAATAAACTGATTGTGACCGGCTGCATTCTTCGGAATGCTCAGAACTATCAGGGCGATATGGAAGTGAGCCATGAACTGGAAATAGAAGGTGTGGCTACGGCCAAGAAGGTAACGCTTATCGGTGAAGGTACACTTGTCCGCGATGCGGATCTGGGTGGTTCAATGACCACGGATGAAGTTGATGTGCAGACCGATGGCAATGCCGGGCTGGATATCGACCTGACCATCAATGATAATGGCACCGTGACGCTGAACAACGGCAAGGTTCTGTCGGTGATGGGTAGCCTGACGCTGGGCGAGGGCGTGTCTCTGCGTCTTTCTGATGACGATTATGGCGTGGGCGACACGCTGCTGAGCAGCACGGGCACGCTGACCATGGGCGATGTTACCCTGGTGTACAACGACAGCACCGTAGAGCTGGAGCTGCAGGGCAACAGCCTGGTGCTGGTGAGCAAGTTCAAGCAGGACAAGGCCGATGCCGTGGCCCAGGGCAACTGGGGCATCGCTTCCGCCAGTCGCGCTTTTGTGAACACGGTACGCGGGCAGCACAGCAACACCGGCTGCATTGCCAATGGACGCGGCACAGTGTGGGCAGCCGCCTTCGGCGCCTATAACGACATGGATGGCGCCGATATCAATGTGAAGGGCGCCGCCGTGGGTGTGGATACCAAGGTAGGCTCCTGCAGCACGGTGGGCCTGGCTGTGGGTTATGCTGATGGCGAGGTATCCCCGACCGGTCTGCGCGATGTGGATCAGGAGGGCACCTACGTGGCCCTGTACGGCGAGCATGGCCT
>JAGBDZ010000035.1 GCA_017937215.1 Akkermansia sp.
AATTTGTCGGGCTGCAAGCCCGAGGAATTTAGAGCCCGGCAGGGCGACATATCCATAGCGAGTGGTGGAGCGCGACACGCGTCAGCGTGGCGGGCGGAACCACTCGTACAACCCAAAAAGATACCGGAACCCCGACGCAGGTCGGGGTGACAGAAAGCGATGCAATATATTGATACCACGCCTTTCCGTCTCCGGGCTTACGCCCTACGCCGTGACTGGCTGCCGCCCACTCCTGACGTCGGGGCTCTGATCGTTTTTTTTCCCATTTACGAGTGGTTTCGCTGCTGACGCAGCTCCACCACTCGCTATGGGTATGTCGCCCGTTTCACGGGCTCGGAATTCCGTTCGCCTACGGCTCACCAACTGCCCGATAAATTCCAATTTGTCGAGCACTTTTTTCAAACTTTGGGACACATGTGGTATCACCCCTGCTTTTTAGGCTTGTGGGGCTCGAGGATGCGCTTGTTGTCCATCTCGCGGTTGCGGGCGCGGCGGCGGGCCTGGCGCTGCAGGTGGGCCTGCATGGCAAAAGGCTTCCTGCGACCTTCGACCGGGTGGTAGGAACCATCCGGCGCCATATCAGAAGCCTGCGTATTATCCTTGAAGCAGGCATCCAGAATGTCCAGCACACGGTGCACCAGCTCTGAATCCTCGATGGGCACCAGCAGCTCCACGCGGCGGTCCAGGTTGCGGCTCATCCAATCGGCGCTGGCCATGTAGACCAGCGGATTGCCACCATTGTGGAAGTGGAAGAGGCGGGCATGCTCCAGATAGCGGTCCACAATGCTGGTGATGCGGGTGCAGGCCTGCGCTTTCTCACTGGTGGGCGCCCAGCAGCAGATACCGCGGATGTTGAGCCGAATCTGCACCCCGGCTTCGGCTGCCTGCTCCAGCGCTTCCATCATCTCCACATCATTCAGGGAGTTCATCTTGGCGCGGATGAGGGCGCGCTCCCCCATCTCAGCCCGGTGGGTCTCGGCCGCAATAAGCTCCAGCAGCCTGGCTTTCATGGCCGAGGGGGCCGGATACATGCGGCGGAAGCGCATGAGGCGCGTGAGACCGGTCACAGAATTGAAGAACTGGGAGGCATCTGCCCCCAGGTGCTCATCGCAGGTGAGCAGGGAGAGGTCACTGTAAATGCGGGCGGTGTTTTCGTTGTAGTTGCCGGTGCCGATGTGGCAATAGCGGCGCAGGCCGCCGTTTTCCCGGCGCACAATGAGCAGAATCTTGGCGTGTGTCTTGAACCCCTTGACCCCATAGACCACCTGCACACCGGAGCGCTGCAGCTTCTCGGCCTGGGCCAGGTTGTGCAGCTCATCGAAACGCGCCTTGAGCTCCACCAGCACGGTGACCTGCTTGCCGGTTTCAGCCGCGCGGCACAGGGCGGCGATGAAGCGGGAGTTTTTGGCCGTACGATAGAGCACCTGCTTGATGGCGATGACATCCGGGTCGGCAGCGGCCTCCTCAATGAGTTTCACCACAGGTTCATAGCTTTCGTAGGGATTGTGAATGAGGATATCACCCTGCGCAATGTTCTCAAACATGCTCAGCGAGGCATCTACCGCGGCGGGCCAGCAGGGGGTCCAGGCCTGCACCTTGTGCTGGTCGTTACCAGGTTCGAAGGCCATTTGCCCGAAATCCACCAGGCGCAGGAAGCCCGGCACCCGGTATGTGGCACCATCATCCGCCCCGGCGATAGCTGAAATGCGGCGGATGAGAGCCTCCGGCGTTTCCTCCGGCAGCTCCAGCCGCACGCAGTCAGAGAACTTGCGGGCCACCAGCACACTTTCCATCTCGCGCGCAAAGTCGCCGCCTTCCTCCTCCGCCACGGCAATGTCGCCGTTGCGCGTCACGCGGAAGGGGGTGGTGCTCACCACCGTCTCACCCGGGAAAAGAAGCGGGCAGAAGGCGCTCACCACATCCTCCAGCATCACATACCCATTGCGTCCCAGCAAGGCAGATTGTACGCGGCGGGGCAGCACATCCGGCAGCGTAATGGCCACAAAACGAGACTCATCACTCCCCTCCGGCCGCAATTCAACGCCCAGAATCAGATTCAGATTCGGCAGCATGGGGGGCTGCTCCACCTCCATGGCCAGCGGGGTCAGCACAGGGGCAATGTTGCTGATGAAATATTCCTCAATGCCGGCATGCTGGGCTTCGGTCAGGTCATCCAGCTGCATGGGGCTGAGCCCGGCTTCCTGCATGAGCGGCATAAGCACCTGCTGCAGCAGGCGGTACTGCTCATCCACCATGGCGCCGGCGCGCTCGCGGATGCGGTCCAGCTGCTCGCTGGGAGAAAGCCCGGTGATATCCGGTTTGAACTTACCGGTCTGGCGCAGCAGCATAAGCCCACCCACGCGCACCTGGAAGAATTCATCCAGATTACTGGCGCTGATGGAGAGGAACTTCAGTCGTTCCAGCAGCGGCAGCTCCGGGCGCAGTGCCTGGTTGAGCACGCGCTGGTTGAATTCCAGCCAGGATATCTCGCGGTTGATAAACATAGTATGAAAGGCTCCCTTATCAGCCTTTCATACTAGCACACTCAGCTTGCGTGGGTCAAGCTCATTTCCCGCCCTTTTCAGGCGTTTCCACACGTGTCCCAAAGATTGAAAAAAGTGCTCGACAAATTGGAATTTATCGGGCAGTTGGTGAGCCGCAGGCGAACGGAATTCCGAGCCCGTGAAACGGGCGACATACCCATAGCGAGTGGTGGAGCTGCGTCAGCAGCGAAACCACTCGTAAACGGAAAAAACGATCAGAGCCCCGACGTCAGGAGTGGGCGGCAGCCAGTCACGGCGTAGGGCGTAAGCCCGGAGACGGAAAGGCGTGGTATCAATATATTGCATCGCTTTCTGTCACCCCGAC
>JAGBDZ010000036.1 GCA_017937215.1 Akkermansia sp.
AAGGCACCTACGTGGCCCTGTATGGCGAGCATGGTCTCAGGAAGCTCAGCGCCACCTCCTGCCTGAGTCTCGATTGGGTGGCCGCCTATGGCCAGACCGATACCGAGTGGGAGTCCGCCGACTGGGAGCAGCAGAGTCTGCAGCTCAACACCCGCCTGAACTGGAACAAGAAGGTGACCGACCGCCTCTGTATGAGCGTGTTCGGCGGTCTGGAATACTTCACCAGCGAGTCTGACCGCGTGGAGAATGCCAAGACCGGCTCCATCCAGAACCTGCGCGGCGAGATCGGCGTGGGCGCCCGCTACGTGGCCTGGGGTACCCCCGGCAGCGAGGCGGTGACCGATGAGAAGGGCGCCACCATTGCCGCGGCCCGCCCGGGCTGCGAGAAGCTGGTACTGCACGGCGAAATCCGCTACATGAACGACATGGTGCGCAGCAACCCGGTCATCGAGCAGGACGGTATCCGCGACGGCGGTGATAATCCCGGCCGCCAGGGCATGGGCATCGAGGCCGGCGCCACCTACCGCATCAGCGAGCGCTGGAGCGCCAGCGCCAACTACGGTTTCAACACGATGGAAGACTCCAAGGAGCACCGCGTGAACGTAGGCGCCAGCTACACGTTCTAAGAAAAGTTCCTCCTGTAAATTAGGTTAGAGAAACAGAAAGACAAAGCCGCACTTCGGAAACGGGGTGCGGCTTTTTGTCGCTATTCACTCCCTTAGGAAATGCAGATTTCAGAACGCAGAATGCAGAATGAGCATTCACCGTGCGGCTTCCGCCGCACCGGATGAGAAAAAAAGCCTGAGCTCCGCTCAGGCTTTTTTTAATTTAGTGCTCGTTTTCGCGTTCTTCTGCTATCAGACGTTTGTGAACCGTGATAGCAGAGGCTGTCATAATGGCCGTCAGTTGATTTGCCTCATCTCGTATGGATTCCAGCTTTTTTGCAGGCAACATGCCGGAATCAGCCATGAGTGACAACCAGTAACAACTTTCATCAGCCTCTTCCTGACAAACCCGGACCTTATTCAAAAAATCGCGGTCACTTTTGCCTACTGTAGCAGCTCGGTAATTAGCACCTATTGAGGTACCGCATCTAAGCAATTGTTTACCGATAACTTCGTACTCAATTCCTTTTGGTAAGGCTTTCCATAATTTGACGATTCTCAAAGCAAAATCGTACGTCCTTTGTCGCAATTCACCCCCACGTTTTTTGTAATCAACATCCATAACACTCCCACGGTACCAGAAGATTTCAGGCAATGCAACTAATTAAAAAAAAGCCTGAGCGGAGCTCAGGCTTTTTTCTCATCCGGTGCGGCGGAAGCCGCACGGTGAATGCTCATTCTGCATTCTGCGTTCTGAAATCTGCATTCCCTAGTCTCTGTGGTAGGGGGAGCCGGCGAGGAGGGTGTGCACGCGATAAATCTGCTCCAGCAGCACCACGAGAGCCAGCTCATGCTGCATGGTGTGGCGCCCCAGGCAGAGCACATGGTCGCAGGCTGCGCGGAGCGCGGGGGTGTGACCATCTGCCGCGCCGATGAGGAAAGCCACGTGCTTGACCGCCTGGAGCTGCCAGCGGCGCACGCGGGATTCCAGCTCGCGAGTGGTCCAGTTTTCGCCGCGTTCATCCATGGCGATGCGCAGGCAGCCCTCGCTGGCTTCCAGCAGGCGGGCGGAAACAGCCTCCGAATCCCCGGCCTTCACATAGCGGATTTCAACCTTGCCCAGCGGGCGCAGGCGGTCCTCAAAAAACTTCACCCCATCGCGCGCATAAGCAATGGAGGGTTTGGCGGCAGCAATAATGCGGAAATCCATAACTGGCACCACGGTACAACATATCCCCTGCCGCGTCAACCCTTTTACTTGACAGAGCAAGCCTTTCTGCTACAATGGGGGCGCCATGCTTTTCCCTATTCCCATCGGGTACTTTGTCACCGTTATCCTTCTCATCAGCGGTGTGCTGAACTGCGTGGAGTACCTGAACAACAAGCCGGACACCCTCACCGCCGCCCAGGTGATGACCGGGCTGGCAGAAGCCGGCTGGCCTGTCATTGCCGCCTCCGTCATCCTGCTGCTCATTCAGATCAACCGCCAGCTGGAGAAACTGCGTCTGCAAGCCGTGTACACCCCTGCCCCGGCCGGGACCAAGGCCAAAAAGAACAAGAAGCAGGAACAGACAGACAGCCCCGCACCGGCCTCCCATTCAGCCGTGAATCTGGCTGAGCTGGCTCGCCCGGCGCACCCCCAGGTGCCGGTGTACCCGAATTCTCCCATTCCCGGCGGCGGCAGGGTACCCCAGCAGCCCCAGGAAGCCGACCAGCCCGCCAGACCGGAGGCGGCACCCGCCACCCGCAGCATCAAACGAGCCCCGAGCAAGGCCGAGGCTGATTCGCTGAACTATTTCAAAGTAGACTGATTTTCCCCATGGCTCCGGACCACCAGCCGCGTGCCATCCTGGCGCGCATGATTCAGCAGCACAGCGGCACCCCGGTGCAGCCGGAAGCGCTGCAGAGCGTGAGCGCCGGCGCCAGCGGCCGCTGCATCATGCGGGCGGCGGGTGTGCTGGGCATCCACTGGACCAACCAGCGGGCCGACAACAATTCATTCCTCCCGGCAGCACATGGCCTGGCTGCCGCCGGCATCCGCGTGCCGGCTATTCTGGCAGAAGAAGAGCTGCCGGAGCAAAGCGGCGCCTGTCTGGTGCAGGATCTGGGCAATGCAGATATCCTGAGTCTGCGCGAAGCCCCCTGGGCCGAGCGCCGCGCCGCCTACGAACTGGCTTTCAGCACCCTGATTCCCTTCTACCGGCTCCACCCGGAGTGGCCGCTGCAGCCGCCTTTCGATGCCGCGCTCTACCGCTGGGAGCAGGAATACTTTGCCGAGCACCTCATCGGCCGCCACCTGGGGGGCGATGCCGCCGCGTTTCTCGCCCAGCCGGAGCTGCAGGCCATGGCCGACTGGCTGGCCGGGCTGCCCCGCGTGCCGCTGCATCGCGACTGCCAGAGCCAGAACATCATGCTGCACAGCGGCGCCGCCTGGCTCATCGATTTCCAGGGCATGCGCTACGGCCGGCAGGAATATGACCTGGCCTCCCTGCTGTATGACCCCTACATGCAGCTCAGCGATGCCGAGCGCAACGAGCTGCTGCAGCTCTGGGAGCAGATGAATGGTGCCCCGGTGGACCGCGCCGTGTACTCCGCCTGCGCCATGCAGCGGCTCATGCAGGCGCTGGGCGCTTTTGCCAATATCGGCTACAACCAGCAGCGCGACTGGTACCTCAACCTCATTCCCGCCGGGCTGGCAGCGCTGCGCCACGCCGCTGCACACACCCCGGCCCACTCACCCGCAAGCCCCGTTGCCGCATGCCTCCTAAAACTTCTCGTCATGTAAGCTTCCTGGCCGTGGTATTCTGGCTGCTGGTTCTTTCCGGTGCCTGGTATGCCCTGCAGGATAAACTCTACCGCGCTGACCAGTGGCTCTTCAACCGCATGGGACATGCGCTGTGCCAGTGGGCGCCCGCTGATTATCCGCAGCTGCTGCACCCCGGCCAGGCCGTGGTCATGGAACCCGTGGTCACGCAGACCCGCCTGCGCGAATGCCCCACCGTGGGCATGGTGGAGCTCAACGAGGAAGCCTGCGCCCAGGCCTTTGCTGCCCTGCCCCTCGGCCCGCAGGATACCGCCGTGCTCCTCAACAAACTCAAGCAGGCTGGCGCCACCACCGTGGGGCTTTCCTCGCCGCTCATCTGGCAGGGCGAACAGGGAGAAATGGTGCGCGAAATGCTCTGCCGCGTGCTGGCCGGCTTCCCCCACTCTGCCGTGGGTCTGCGCGGCCGCACTGCCGCCCAGCCGGATTTCACCCCCGCCATGCTGCGGAATGCCTCCATTCCCCTGGAAAACATCGAGGGCAACCCGAATGGGCTCCCCATTGCCAACCGCCCCCTGCCCAATGGCCTGACCGACACCCCGGATGCCCTGGCCGTGGTCTGGGCCCCGGACTGGCTGGAAGGCGAGCCCCACACCCAGAACCCCTCGGCAGTGGACAGCATCTCCTTCCCCCTGCTCATGCGCTGGAACGGCGAGACTATCCCGACCCTCCCCTTCCGCCTGGCTCTGGCCCGCTTAGGGCTGGATGGCAAGGATGTGAAAGTGCGCCTCGGCAAGGATATCACCTACGGCGGCTTCACCCTGCCGATTGACGACAACGCCCGCACCCGCCTGACCGAGGCCAAGGTGGTGAGCATCCCCCTGGCGGAAGTGGTAAATGGCGCCCAGCTCACCGAAAAGCTGGGCGACCGCCCCTGCGTGATGCTCGAGCAACCCGCCGACAAGCAGAACACCCCGCTGCGGCTGGAGCGACTGGCCCGCACCCTTTCCCAGCTGGCCGGCGTGGAAAAAATACTCACGCACACCAGCGAACTCCCCCGCGGGCGCCAGGTGCTGCAGCAGATTCCCATCATGCAGGGCTGGAAAATCAACACCACCGCCTGCGTGTTCCTCCTCTTCTTCCTCTGGGTCATGCCCTTTGTGCCCGGCGTGCTGCGCTGGGGCGTTCTGCTCGCTCTGCCCGCCGCCCTGCTCTGGTTTGCCGCCGAATCCGTGAAGCACGGCTACTGGTTCACCGCCACCGCGACTCTCGTCTGGTGGTTCATCCTCGCCATCGTCTTCTGCATTCACAGAACCTACGATAAGGGCTTGTTCGGTAAACGTCGTTAAGTCCTGCCCGCAGGGCAGGATATCGTCTTGCCGCAGGCAAGATATCGTCCACGCGCAGCGTGGATTTCGCCCGGGCGCAGCCCGGATATCGTTCCCAATATACCTCGCCCCATTCTTTTCCCAACCATTGGGAAACAATAAATCACGCCCGACAGGATAACGATATCCGCTCCGCGGACGATATCTTGCCGCAGGCAAGACGATATCCGGGCTCCGCCCGGACGATATCCTCCCGTTGGTCGGACTTACGTGAGCAGAGCGCGCTGCCAGGACATCAACTGGGCCAGGCCCTTGTCCTCGTGGGTGGCAATGGATTCAATCTGGCTGCGCGTGGCAATGAGGGAGGGGTCCAGCGCCAGCTCCTCAGCAATGGCATTGCGGCGGGCGGCCCACTTCTCCACGCGGGAATCAAAGTGGGCATCAGATTCGTGGTGGGTGCGCTTGATGAGCTTCGGGTATTCCTCCTCATCCAGCAGCTGGAAATGCTCCACAGCCTTGCGGAAGCGGGCGGCGCGGTGGTGGTGCATGCTGCTGTGCGGGAATGCCGAGCGGAACTCCTGCAGAGCCGTACTCCAGCGGATGAGCTCATCATTCGAGCACACCATGAACGCCGGGCGGTCAATGGTGGACGCCTCCTTATCGCGCCAAAGCCAGAGGGCACGCAGCGCAGCCAGGCCGCGGCGGTTCAGCTTGCCGCTGCCCTTGATGCGCCAGGGGTCCTGCCCGGTGCTGGCGTGGCGCTCGCGGCCATGCTCCAGATTGCAGGCGCAGCTCTCGAGGAACCACTCATAGCGCCCAAGTTGCTTGAGTTCAGCCACCAGCTTATCGGCCATCTCGAGCATGTACTTCACATCGCCCTGGGCGTATTCCTTCATATCGTCCGGCATGGGACGCAGGCCCCAGTTGGCGCGCTGGTTCTTCTTGCTCAGCACCACTCCGTAGTAATGCTCCACCAGGGCGGCCAGACCGAACTGCTGGAAACCCAGCAGACGCGCCGCAATCTGCGTATCGAGAATCATATGCGGCAGCACCCCGTAGGCAGACTGCAGCAGGCTCATGTCGTAATCCGCGCCGTGCATCCACACATCCGCCTCCTGCAGCCAGAGGGTGAAGAGCTTCATATCCTCGATGGCCAGCGGGTCGATGATGACCACTCCCTCCGCATCCGCATACTGGATGAGGCAGAGTTTCTCGCGGTGGCGGTGCAGGCTGTCTGCTTCCAGATCAAGCACGGTTCGCCCCTGCGGCTGGGCGGCAGCGCGCAGTTTCCAACGGAACAATGCTTCAGAATCGGTAATCATGAGCGCGCGCCATGCTACCATATAGCCCCACGGATTGCAAGCTTATAATATCTTCATGCGCTGAACCTTATCTGCGGAAAATCCCCGAAAGCCGCGCCATTACTGGATTTACGCCTGATACTGTATCACCATATTTCTCTGTCTGATGACAAATACGTCTCACTGGGAGCGGCGATTGAGCTTGCCAAATGTCGCAGGGAGAGTATAATACCGCGCGTTATGAAACAGTACGCCTCACAGCTTCTGCGTTACCCCGAAATGGGGATTTCCCTGGACCTTTCCAAACTGCCGCTCACCCCGGAGTTTCTGGCAGAGATGAACCCGCTCATCGACCGCGCCTATGCCGATATCGCGGCGCTGGAGAGCGGCGTGATTGCCAACCCGGACGAAAACCGCATGGTGGGCCACTACTGGCTGCGCAACAGCGCCATTGCCCCCACGGCCGAGCTGCGCGCCAAGATTGATGAGCCCCTGGCTGACCTGAAGGCCTTTGCCGCCAGCGTGCTGGCCGGTGAGGTGCTGGCCCCCAACGGCAAGAAGTTCACCACCTGCCTCGTCATCGGTATCGGTGGTTCTGCCCTGGGCCCGGAGCTCGTGGCCGATGCCCTGCCCGCCAAGGGCCTCAGCATGGCTTTCCTCGATAACACCGACCCGGACGGCATGTACAAGGTGCTCGACACCCTGCCCCTGAGCGAGACCCTCGCCGTGGTCATCTCCAAAAGCGGCGGCACCCCCGAAACCCGCAACGGCATGGTATGCGCCCAGCAGTACTTTGCCGGTAAGGGCCTCAACTTCGCTAAGCAGGCCGTGGCCGTCACCGGCGTGGGCTCCACGCTCGACAAAGTAGCCGTGGCCGAAGGCTGGGTGAAGCGCTTCCCCATGGAAGACTGGGTAGGCGGCCGCACCTCCGAAACCTCCGTGGTGGGTCTGGTTCCCGCTGCCCTGCAGGGCGTGGATATCGACAGTCTGCTGGCTGGCGCCGCCGCCATGGACGCCCACACCCGCGTGGCCGATACCGCCTCCAACATGGCCATGAAACTCGCCCTGGCCTGGTACGAAGCCGGCGAAGGCAAGGGCAAGAAGGACATGGTGGTGCTCCCCTACAAGGACAGCCTCGTGCTCTTCTCCAAGTACCTGCAGCAGCTCATCATGGAATCCCTCGGCAAGGAGCTCGACCTGGACGGCAACACCGTGAACCAGGGCATCTCCGTGTACGGCAACAAGGGCTCCACCGACCAGCACGCCTATGTGCAGCAGCTGCGCGACGGCATCAACAACTTCTTCGTCACCTTCATCGAAGTGCGCCAGGCACCCACCGATACCGTCAAGGTCGAGGACAACTTCACCGCCGGTGACTACCTGCAGGGCTTCCTGCGCGGCACCCGCAAGGCCCTCTCCGAAAGCGGCCGCAAGAGCATCACCATCTCCATCCCCGTGGTGAACGCCTACACCCTCGGCATGCTCATCGCCCTCTTCGAGCGCACCGTCAGCTTCTACGCCAGCCTCATCCACATCAACGCCTACCACCAGCCCGGTGTGCAGGCCGGCAAGCTGGCCGCCAACGTGTTCCTCAAGCTCCTGGCCGCAGCCGAAGGCGCCCTCTCCTCCACCCCCGCCACCGCCGGCGAAATCGCCGCCAAGCTCGGCACCGATGAGGAGGACACCTACCACGCACTCGTGCACATCGCCGAAAGCGGCAAGGCCACCTGGACTATGGCAGCCTGCCCCTGTGGGGATACTTTTGCCTCTTAACGTCCTGCCAACGGCAGGATATCGTCTGCGCCGCAAGGCGCAGATATCGTCACGAAGTGATATCGTCCGCCCGCTCTAGCGGGCGGATTTCGTTTTACGTTCTGCCAACGGCAGGACGTTCCCATTATCCATCGCCCTCTTCTCTTCCCAATCATTGGGAAACAATAAATCACGCCCTACAGGAAAACAATATCCGGCTCCGCCGGACGATATCCTCGCTGCGCTCGGACATGGAAAAAGTGCTTTTCCCGATATCGGGAAAAGCACTTTTTGAAAACCAAAAGCTGGTGGGTAAATAGCTTTAGCGCTTGCTGAACTGGAAACGCTTGCGGGCACCGGGACGACCAGCCTTCTTGCGTTCCTTCATGCGGGAATCGCGGGTCAGCAGGCCCTGCTCACGGAGAGCAGCGCGGTACTCCTCGTCAATCATAACCAGGGAGCGGGCAATAGCCAGGGAGATAGCACCCGTCTGGCCGTGCACACCACCACCGCGGCACACCACACGCACGTCGAACTTCTTCATGGTGTTGGTGGCGTAGAAGGGCTGCAGAACGGCGTTCTGGAGGGCATCCGTGGGGAGGTACTCCTCGAAGGAACGACGGTTGATGGTAATCTTGCCGGACTTGCCTTCCTCAGCGGGAGTGAGCCAGGCGTGAGCGATGGCTTCCTTGCGACGGCCAGTGGCGTTGTAGGGAGTAGTAGACATAGTCAGAAATTTCTAATTTAGCCGATGGTTACAACTTCCGGGGTCTGAGCGGTGTGGGGATGCTCAGCACCAACATAAACCTTGAGACGGCCACCCTGGGCGCGGCCCTGGCGGGTGTGGGGCACCATGCCCTTCACAGCCATCTCCACGATGAGCTCGGGGTGAGTCTTACGCAGCTTGGCGGGGGTGGTCACCACCTGGTTGCCCACATAGCCGGTGTAACGGGTGTAAATCTTGGCGCGCTCCTTGTTACCGGTGAGCACCACCTTATCGGCATTCACGATGATCACATAGTCACCGCAGTCCACGTGGGGGGTGAAGATCGTCTTGTTCTTACCGCGAAGCAGGTTAGCTGCTTCAACTGCAACCTGACCGAGCACCTTACCGGCGGCATCGATCACATACCACTTACGCTCAATATCCTGAGGCTTGGCAGAGAAGGTTTTCATATGTTCGTTTCTTACTTATTCCAGTTTTGGCTTTCGCCACATCGCGACCTCTAAACAGGTCAGCTCGCAGAGGGTAGCACAACCCAATTTTAATGTCAACCGCATTTTGTGACTTGGCTCAACTTTTTTTCTCACACGTGTCCCAAAGTTTGAAAAAAGCGCTCGATAAATTGATGTTTATCGGGCTGAAAGCCCGAGGAATTCTGAGCCCGTCAGGGCGACATATCCATAGCGAGCAATCGTGCTTTGTGTCATACAAAATTGTGCAAATTTTGAAACCATAAGTCTTGAGCTCCCGGAATCTGTTTTTCTGGGAGCTGAACATTGGGGGCTTTTGTCTCATGAGCAGGAGCAGTCGCTCACTTGACTACTATGCCAGGGGGATGCTTCGCTTCCC
>JAGBDZ010000005.1 GCA_017937215.1 Akkermansia sp.
CCGCGATAGCGGCGGAACCCTGGGTATGGTACAAAGAATGACCGGAACCCCGGAGCGTAGCGGAGTGGGTGGCAGAAGCTTTGGCTTAGTGTTTTAGCTGCGCTTTCTGCCACCCGCTCACTTCGTTCGGGGTTCTGATATGTTCTTCGTTTTACCCAGCGTTCCGCCGCGTGGCGGCTCCACGCCGGGCTATTATTATGTCGCCCTGACGGGCTCGGAATTTCTCGGGCTTTCAGCCCGCCAAATTCCAATTTAGTGAGTTTTTAGAAGTCCCCACTTGAAGTAATACAGCAATCCCCCGCCGGGCAACCAGCGGGGGATTGTTGAATAAGTCACATCCGGACACTTAATCTTCTTCCTTGGCGGGAGAAAGCCAGCGCATGAAGAGACGGCTGGTGGCGGGAATGACCAGCAGGTTCAGTATGGTGGCGGAAACTAGGCCACCGAACTGAACAATGGCCAGCGGAGCCAACAACTCGCCACCGGGCTGGTCCTTGGCCCAGATGAGGGGCAGCAGACCGAGAATAGTGGTGAGCGAGGTCATCATGATGGGGATGACGCGCTCGCGGGAACCATCGCGAATGGCATCGAGCGTGCTCACCCCTTGCTCTTCCAACGCACGGTAGCGGTTCAGCATGATAAGGCCGGAGCGGATGGCGAAGCCAATCACCGTCACGAAGCCCACCAGTGAACTCACGGAAAGGATGGGGGGAATGTAGGTTTCGCCGCTCATCACGGATTTCACGGTATCCGGCGAAGCCAGGAACACCGCCACAATACCACCCACCAGGCAGAGCGGGATATTGATGAGCGTGACCAGCGCACGGCGCACGCTGCCCAGCGAGCTGGAAAGCAGCAGCACGATGAGCACACACACGATGCCGCCCAGGATGTACAAGCGGCGGCCGGCCTCCTCGCGGCTCTTGATGGTGCCGGCATAGTCCACGGAGCAGCCCATCTCGTTCATCACCGGGTCGAGTTTCTCACGGCAGGCATCTGCGAGGTCGCCCAGGTTAGAATCAATGGAGGGGTTGCAGGAAATCATGGCCTTGCGGCGCGTATTATCACGCAGAATGAGGTTCGTGACCTCCGAGCGGTACACATGGGCGGCATCTTCCAGCTTCAGGGTGCGTCCACCGGGAGCCACCAGCAGCAGATTACCCACATCGGACTCACTCATACGCAGCGCGGGATCCAGGCGGAGCATGATGTTCCAGTGGTCCAGATTCTTGATGATTTCCCCGGCCTTGTAGCCGTTCATGGCGGCAGAAACCTGCTCCGCAGCATCGGCCACGGTGAGGCCGTAGGTCGCCAGCACTTCGCGGTTGTAATCCACGCAGATGGTATCCACCATCACCTCGCGGTTGGCTCGGGCATCGGCCACCTGCGGCAGCGTGCTCAGAATCTCAGCAGCCTTCTTGGCAGCGTTGCGAATCTGCGGCAGCTCCGAGCCGTAGATATTGATGGCAATTTCCGAATTGGAACCGGAAAGCGCGGAGGAAATGCGGTGGGCCAGCGGGTAACCGATCATGCCGCCCATGCCGGGCATACCGGAAATCACCTTGCGGATATCTTCGCGAATCTTGCGCTGGTCATAATCCAGGTCCACTCGCACCACAAGCTCAGAGGCACTCACCGGCTCGGCGTGCTCGTCATTTTCGGCACGGCCTGTGCGCTGGGTTACGGTTTTCACGCCGTCAATCTTCTCCAGCTCACCCATCACCTGGCGGGAAACGCGTTCCGTCTCCGCCAGCGAGGTGCCGGGCACGGCATTCACGAACACGGTGTAGCAGTCCTCATTGAAAGGTGGCAGGAAACTAGTGCCGTAGGTGCTGCCCAGCCAGAGGGCGCCACCGGTAATGAGCATAAGCGAGCCAAAGACCACGCCGGCGCGGCGCAAGCAGAACTCCAGAATGGGCGCATACATCCGTTTGATAAGACGGGCTGTGGCCGAGTCACCGTCATCACGCACATTCTTCGGCGCCTTGAACCACATGTAGCAGAGCACCGGCACAATGGTGAGCGCCACCAGCAGAGAGGCGGCCAGAGCCAGCATGTAGGAAATACCGAGCGGGCGGTAGAACTGACCTTCCATGCCGCTGAGGAAGAGAACCGGGGCAAACACCAGCAGAATGATGACCGTGGAGTAGGAAATGGAGGAAACAATCTCCCCCTTCGCCTCCATGAGCACCTCGAAGCGGCTGCGCCTCTGCTCCGGCGGCAAGGCAGCATTGCGCGTCAGGTTGCGCCAGGCCACCTCCACGAACACGATGGCGTTATCCACCACATCGCCCACAGCCACAGCCAGACCACCCAGAGTCATGATGTTGACCGCCAGCCCGAATGTGGGGAACAAGGCCATGCCCAGAATGACGGAAAGAGGCATGGTGATAAGTGTGATGATAGCCGTACGCAGATTCAACAGCGTGAGCACAATCACGAGCATCACCACAATGCCGGCAATGATGAGCGTCTCCTTGCCGTTCTCCAGGGAGAGGTTAATAAAGTCTGCCTGGCGGTAGGCATCCGCCCGCAGTTTGATGTTCTCCGGCAGGCGGCTCTGGGCAAATTCCTTCACGGCGGCATCCACCTGCTCCGTGAGGGCCATGGTGTTGGCTCCCGGCACCTTCTGCACCGAAAGCACCACACACTCACGACCGGCAAAACCGGCATTGCCGCGGCGGGGGGCGCCATCAATCTTCACCTCGGCCACGTCCTCCACGCGAAGCACGCCACTGGGGTGAGAAGGGACGAGGGCACGCTTGATTTCCTCCGGGGTGAAGGCGCGTGAAGCCTGCTGCACCGGCAGCTCCAGGCCCGCCACGTCCTCGATGTAACCGGCGGGAATGGTGCTTTGCGCAGCTTCCACACTTTCTTTCAGGTCATTGAGCGTGATACCGGCCTGGCGCATTTTTTCAGGGTCGTAAAGCACCTGGTATTCGGGCATGCGTCCACCCAGCACCGTGATCTGGCCAACGCCCGGGATGGACAGCAGGCGGTTGCGCAGTTCAAACTGGCCTACGCGGCGCACCTCCAGCGGGTCAGCCGTCTCATCGCCCAGCAGAGCGATAAGCATGATTTCACCCGTCACGGAAACGATGGGGGCCATTTCCATCTCCACGTGGGCGGGCAGGTTCTCGCGCACGGTGGACAGGCGCTCGGACACAATCTGGCGGGCCAGGTAGATATCCGTATCCCAGTCAAAGTCAACCCAGACGAAGGAAAGGCCGCTGCCGCTGGAACTGCGCACCTGCTGCACCCCGGGGGTGCCGGAGAGGGCAGATTCCAGGGGGATGGAGACATACTGTTCCACCTCCTCGGCGGTGAGGCCACCGGCCTCGGTCTGGATAGTCACGCGCGGCACATACAGCTCCGGGAACACGTCCACGGGCGTGCGCATGATTCCGAAAATGCTCAGCGCAGCCAGCACCAGGGTGATGATAATCACCGTGAGGCGGTTGTGCAGGCAGAAAGCCATGAGTTTCTCCAGCATCAGTGATCCTCCCCTTCGTGGAACTTACCGTCGGCGTGGAAATGGCCGGCTTTCTTCTGCTGGCTGCCATCAGCCGGCAGCAGGTAGCGCAGCTCATAGCCGCCCTTCACCACCAGACGCTGGCCGGGAATGAGCCCCTTCACCGGGGTCATACCGCGGCGGCTCTCGCCGGCCTTCACTTTCACCATGGCAAAGGTGCCCTCTTTCACTTCCAGAAACACCACGTCATCAATACCGACCTTCACCAGCGCAGAATCCGGAATGGTCACGTACCCCTCCTCGCCGCCATCGGCGTAGAAATCGACACGGCAGAGCTGACCTGGACGCGCATCTGCGGGCAGTTCTGCAGGAGTGAAGTAGAACGCGCGCGTCTGTTTTTCCTCGTCCACCTGCTCGGCCATGCGCCAAGTGCCCTCCAGCACTTTGTTGTCGCGACCACTCAGACGGGTGGCCCGCACGGTGCTGAAATCGGGCACATTGTTACCGTAGAGAGTGCCCTCGATTTCCATGGCGGCCAGATTACTCATGGTCACCACAGCGGCGCCCTGCTCACCCCAGCTTCCCTGGGTGATGCCCACATTGCGCACAATACCATCCTTGGTGGCGCGAACCACAAGAGTGGGCAAACCATTCTCCGGCTTGATTTCAGCGCCCATCACCAGGATGTTGAGCTTCACCTTGCTCACCTCAAGCTCGCGTTCCAGCTGGCGCTTCTCGGCATTCTTGAAATTGAGCTGTTCCTCGAGGTCGCTGTTGCTGGTGCCGGCCGCTTTCAGGCGGGTCAGACGCTGGCTGACCGAGGCAATTTCCTCGCCGCAGCGGGCAATGGCAGCCTCTTCTTTCTTGATATCAGCCACCAGAGCGTTAACCTCCGGGGAAACGAGAGTGTAAAGAATATCGCCCTTCTTCACCGTCTGCGCTGACTTGACATTCAGAGAAATACGGCCGCCACAGGGAAGCGAGTAGGTTTCCAGCGCGTGATTCGGCACAAAGAGATGACCGTAGAGGCTGTGTGTCAGAGCATGGGATGCGGCGGGCACTTCCTCAATCTTCATTGCGGAGATGTGGCGGGCGTGGGCATCCGCCGTCACCAGCACCGGGCCGGAGGAATGGTCGTGTGAGCAACCGGCACCGTGCTCATGACCATGGTCGTGACCAGAGCAACTATCGCCATGTTCGGCAGCGTGGTCATGCGTGCAGCCCTCGCTGTGTTCATGCTGGTGTTCAGCCTCGGCAGCGTGGTCATGCGTGCAGCCCTCGCTGTGTTCATGCTGGTGTTCACCCTCAGCGGCGTGGTCATGCGTGCAGCCTTCGCCGTGCTCGTGCTGGTGTTCACCCTCGGCGGCGTGGTCATGCGTGCAGCCCTCGCTGTGTTCATGCTGGTGTTCAGCCTCGGCGGCGTGGTCATGCGTGCAGCCTTCGCCGTGTTCATGCTGGTGTTCACCCTCGGCAGCGTGGTCGTGCGTGCAGCCTTCGCTGTGTTCATGCTGGTGTTCACCCTCGGCGGCGTGGTCGTGTGTGCAGCCCTCGCCATGTTCATGCTGGTGCTCACCTTCGGCCGCGTGGTCGTGGGTGCAACCTTCGCCGTGCTCGTGCTGGTGCTCACCCTCAGCGGCGTGGTCATGCGTGCAGCCTTCGCCGTGCTCGTGCTGGTGTTCACCCTC
>JAGBDZ010000006.1 GCA_017937215.1 Akkermansia sp.
AGCGGGCGTACAGCCCGCGCGCCGCTGCTGGATGGCGGAGTAGCGAGCCTCCGGCGAGCGACCGGACGCCGAGCGATGGGGCCCCGGCTGTCCCCGACAGGGGCACCGGGGACAGAGCGGGTATTACCGAAGCTGGGTGAATCCTGCGCGGGTCGGGGCAATACGCCAGTTTTTGCGCGGGGGACCGCGCAAGCTTGGCGTAGGGCTTCGGGTGGCTGTCTGCGTCCCTGCGTGGCGGTTGGCGGGGTGGTCAAGGCAGCCCGGCAGGGCAGCCGCAGAAGCGATGCCCGACAGGGCGAGCGCCCCCCAGTGCTGGCGTAAGCCAGCCCCCACCACGGTGAGACTACACAGGAAAAAAACGGCACCACATGAAGTGGTGCCGTTTAGTCTATGAATAATTATGAATACTGCCCCTTGGTTTTGTCTGGCAATTGAACCAGGGAGATTCTTATTTTAGGGCACTTTAAGTCAGGGTGCCATTTCTTTTAACGATGGGTGTGCGCGTTTCAGGGGGTCGGGACTAAAGTCCCGTGCTTCGAAGGGGTTGAATTTAGGGGTCGCAAGGGGTTGAGGAGATGGGCGGCGGCAGGTGCTGCAGCAGGTGGCTGGGGAAGTTGATTTGGTTTTGCCTGCGGACGGCTTCGGCTTCTTCTGCGCGTTTGAGTTTCGATTCTTCCAGCTCTAGCTCGAGCTGGAATAGCTTGGTGTCCTCGACTATGGCTTTGAATTTGTCGGCGGTGGTGAATTCGTTGGTCGTGTCTCGGGCAATGGCGGTGAAGAAGTCGCGTTTTTCAGCAATGGTGAGGTGTCGTGGCTTTCTGGGCATTGGGTTCTTTTTCTGATTTTTTCCAGTTGTTTCCGGCGTTTTTCGCGAAGGTGTTTTTCTTGAAATTCTATGATGGGAGAAACGCCTATATCCGCATCATCCGGCAGCTCGGGGGCAACAGGGAAGCGTAGTTCACGGGCTAACGCTGCCTTAATTGTGATGCTGTTCGGCATGTTTTAATTTTTCGTTCATGTTTAGAATGCGCGTGGTGGCAGGGTCGTGGTACAGGCGGTGCCATACGGCACAAGGAGTGCCATCTATCAGGCTGCAGAGCATGACTGTGACGGTTTCTCCCGGTGTCTGTTTTTCGGCGTGTTTATTGCCCATGATGTCGGCGAGGTGCACGGCGTGGGAGAGTGTGCCGGTGATGGGGTAGTGCAGATGCAGTGAGCCGGTCACGTTGCGTATGCGGAGCTCAAATGTCTGCACGGTTTCGTTTGGTTCTGCGGTGTTCATGGTGGCAGGGGTTGCGGCTTTTCTCTTTAGTTATCGATGCCAACGGCGGTATCGCGGGTGACGGCCCGCATGCGGTCTAGCAGGATGCTGACCTGGGTGAGCCGGTTCTGGGTGGATTCGTAGTCGGCTTTGTGGTAGTCGGCCAGGGCGAGGGCGATTTGTTCGGCGGCCGTGTCGGCAAAAAGCTTCATTCTTTCGGATGAGGACATTGCAAGTGAATAGTGAATAGTGATTAATCGAATGTTAATTTAATGTTAATCTCAACTGTTTCGCATTCTACCGTGAGTGATGTTTCTGTTTCTTCTGTGATTGACCACTGCTGATCAGGTGCTATAGAGAAGCACCACTGTGCTAGGGCATGAATATTCCAGGTTTCGGTCAAGTCCTGGAAATTGTGTATATCGATTTGCTGTGTCATTTGCGTCTCTGGCGGGGGTAGAGTGTGGCGGGGTAGTAGGTGCGGGTGATGCGGGAGCCTTGCGGGGTGGTGAGGTGCTTTTTGAGGCTTGGCACGCCACAAGCGCGCAGGATGCGGCACAGGGTGCCGACAGTGACGCGGTAGGCATCTGCCAGGGCAAGGGCGCTAATCCAGCCCTTTGGGCGTTTCTGGGGCTCCTGTGGTGGGTTCTGCGGGGTGTTCTGGTGGTTCTGGTCGTTCATTTTTGCGTATGGTTTCAAAGAAGTTTTTGAGGTCATCGGGTGAAAGGGTGTCTTCTGGTTCTGGTGGTGGTGCGGGTTTGGCTTTTGGTGGTGCTTTGGCTGCTTGTTTGCGGTGGTAGCCGGTTTCGGCTGCCCATCGCTCCGCGTGGGTGATGTGGTCGGCAAGGGTGGAGAAGTAGCGGGCGATGCCGCTGGCGCGGTAGTACCTCTGGCCGTATTTGTTGTGCTGCAGCTTGCTGCCCATGTACTCGGCAAGAAGTGGGGCAAGAGGGCGTATGTCGGGCATACACTGGTATGCTTCCCACGCGGCAAGGGCGATGTCGTAGGGGAGTGCGTGCAGGTGTTTGCCGGTGGGGTGTGTGGCGGCGACTAGCCGCCACCACTGATTAAATTTTTCGTTATTTGTGGAGGGGTGGGGTAGGTTGGCCTGTGCTGTGTGTTCGGGCGTGTGCTCTTTCTTCCCCCCCCTCATATAAATAGCTATCTATACCGCGCGCGGGCGCGTGCGAAAATTGCAAAGCGTTTTGCATGCCATTGCATGAAATTGCATGCAATGGCATAGGGGGTGATGCAATTGCAGCAGAATCAGCATGCAGTTGCAAGGTGGTTTGCATGCCATTGCATGCGGTGGGTGAGGGGTGCGACTTTTGCCAACGGCTGGATGCGTTGGCGGCATAGGAGTAGCGTTTGGACAGGGCTTTGGCTTCGTAGTCGGCTGGGTAGATATCGAGCACGAGGGCGTGCCCCTCCCAGTGCCAGAGCCCGGGTATGTTGCACTGGGGTGCGTTGGTGGTGGCGGCGGCGTTGTCGATGCGGCCGCCTGTGAGGGCTGTAGCGGCGCGTATGAGGAGCTGCAGGAGGATGCCCAGGGTCTCGGCCGGCAGACCGCCTGTGGCGGTGCGGAGGGCTGCCACTGGCAGGACGAGGTAGTCCAGAGGTCTGTTGGGGTCTTTGGCCATGGGGTCAGGCGGTGATGGTCAAGGGGAACTCGGCAAGGGGTGAGTGGTCGGTGCCGCTAAAGATGTTGATTGTGTCGGCGGAGATGGTGAGGATGGCGCGGGGGTGGCGGCCGAGTTCCTGCAGGGCGGTGCTGAAGGAGGCTTGAGCGGTGGTCCAGTCATCCGCGGAGAGGTTGGTGGAAAGCCACGTGTCGGGGATGTCTGCGCAAGATTCGGGGTGGTCGGTGGGTAGGGTGTATTGCTGGCCTTGCTCATTGTGCAGTTGAATGAAAGTGGCAGCTTGTTTGTAGATGGCCAGGCAACGAGAGGCGGTGGCGCGTTCGGTGGAGAGGAGGACGAGCCAGGCGCGGAGGAGGAGGGCGGGGAGGTGTGCGTGCATGGTATCGGGTGTGTGGTGGGTGAGGGCGCGGAAGCGGCGGGGCTGGTAGCTGGCGGCATCGGCTGCGGAGATGTAAGAGCGCCAGCGGGTGCCCTTCGGCGTGCGGATGAGGGCGCGGCGGTGGCCCAGTGTGCCATTGGCCACCAGGCGGGCCAGCTGGCTTTTTTTGAGGTGGAGCATGTCCAGGGCTTCCTCGCGCGTGAGCCAGTGTAGCGGGGAAGGCGCGGTGCTGATGGGGCGGGCGGTGAGACGGCTGCGGAGCCAGGTCAGGGCGGTTTCGGGCCAGCTGTACTGTCGGGAATGCCGGGGAAATCGGTGGTCGGTGATTTTGGCGGTGAAGCCGCCTTTTCGGAGGTAGTAGCGAGCGGCGGCAGGTGAGCAGCCAGCGATTCGGGCAAGGTTTTCTGTGGTGTAGTAGGCCATTAGCGTAGGATTCGGGTTCGGCGGTCGAACAGAAGTTGCCTGCAATGCTCGACGTCTTCTGCGGAGTAGAAGAAAATGGTGTTACCATTGCTGGCGATGCGGCCCTGAACGGTGCGCAGTTGGCCTCTCCGACGCATGCGTACGAGGGTTGAGTTAGAGCAGATGAGCCTTGACATGGCTTCGGCGGGCGAAAGGTAGCCCACAGGCGGGCTGCTAGGGTTTTTGCGGTCGCCTACCAGCTTTTGCAAGCGGGCTATGGCAAGGCGTTCGGGGTAGGTGTTCACAGGGCTCTGCCCGGGTATGTGAACGGTGATTTTTCTGATTTTGCGGCATGCGCTGCGGACCTGCCAGTTCTTGAGGCCAAAGCGACGGCACAGGTTTACTGTGCTTATGTATCCCGCCGGTAGCGCGGCCGGGTATTGGGGCGGCGGTGCCGGGTGGCGGAGTAATGGGTGCTCTATGAGCCAGCCGCCGGGGGTGTGCCGGCGGAGGTGCCGCAGGTCATCGAAAGCGGGAGCGATGGGGCGCGGGTTTTCTCTCATTGCTCAAGCAGGTTTGGAAGAAGACACGGAAGCTGCGGCGACCTTCTTCCTTTTCTTTCTGCAAAATTGTAAGGAGGCTTCCGCATTGTCTCTAAGTATGCAGCACGTTTTGAGCGCAGCACAAACAGTGTTTTCCAATGAGTCGGAATAACCGAGACTCCGGATCAGCCACCACTCTTGTTCCTCGTAAGCCAGCTCGTAAAGCAGGTGAGTGGCTGTTTCGACGTGGTCCTTCAGCAATTTAGCCGCTTCTACAGCGGCGTTAATCGCCTTCCAGGCATTTTCCGGAGTAGCCTCCGGCATGACGCCATCTGCACCACCCCAGCGAAGAGCCAGCTCTGTATCTGTAAATTGGTGCTTGCTCATTCTTCCAGGTGCGCGGTGTAGTAGTCGGGGCTGTAGCCGCTGTAAGGGTGCTCGGGGGCGTCCCAGTTGTCGACGATGTGGGCAATGGCGTAGGCGGAGCCCAGGGCGAGCATGTAGCCCAGCAGCAGCCATATGAGGGCCCGGGCGACCTGGGCGAGGAATTCAAGTAGGGCGTCAAACATGGTTTTAGTGGAAGTCAAATTGAAGTTGGGTCAGGCGGGGTTCGGGCTGGGTGAAGGAGTTGAGCCAGCGTTCAACATCACTCACCCGGAAAATGAGGTGCTGCCATTTGGCCCGCTGGCTTTTGAGCCCGGGATTCAGGCAGGGGCACCCCTGTGCTACCCATTCGCGAACCCTGGCCGGAGTAACGCGAAAATGCCGGGCAAGTTCTGAGGTATTCATGTAAGCCTTAGTCATCGGTTTTTCGGCTTAAGGGTAAGGAGTGTTACGATGTAGGCTTCTTCGAGGGTAAGCCCCAGGGCTCGCGCCGCCACCGTGGCGAAGGCGAATTGATGAGGAGTCAGGGAAATAGTAATAGACATGTCCAATATGAACGGTTACAAGATTAAAAATACGACCATCATGGACACTTGTCAAGACAAAATGGGCACAAACTCGAAAAAATAATACGCCATCTTGAACGCTATGAGCTTGACACGCGACCAAACTGAACATAGAATGAAGGCATGACAATAGAAGAGATAAAGAAGGAACTACGCGCCCAGGGTATGAGCGTTAAGGACCTTTCGGAAAAGCTGGGCATGAGTTACACGAACACACGATTGATGCTTAGCGGAGCCCGCCCGATGAGCCTGCAGATACAGAGGCACATAGATTACATTCTCGGTGCGGCAAAGTCCCAGGTGGTGATGATAACGGTAGATTTGCCTGAAGCAGTGGCGCGAGTGTGGGCGCCTGGCTGGGAGGGGCTGACCCCGGAGGAAAAGGAAGTGACAGCCCGCACGGTGGTGCAAGCTGCCACGGATGCGCTTGTGACCCGCGGTGAAGCCCTGCTTGATGACCAGGTGAAAAGACAACCGGGCGGGGGTGCGGCGACCGTGGGCGCCGCGGCGCCGACCGGAACCACCAGCGCGGATTACGGTGACGCGCTCGCCCCGATGGGGTAAACTTGTCAGCGGGATGCGGCTTTTCTCTTGCTGGCGGGCTTGTAGGTTGCCAGAGTCTCCGGCACCGGCAAGGAGAAGAAGCGCACGGCTTCGGCGTGCGGCACAAGTGCGCGGTAGTGAGTGATGAGCATTTGTTCAGAGTGGCCCAGATTGAGGGCTGCGGCGCTCATGCTTTCGAGGTAGGCACAGAGATAGCTTGCTGCGGTGTGGCGCAGGACATTGCGCGGTAGGGTGACGCCGGCGGCTTTGGCCAGGGCGTTCTGAACCACAATAGCCCGCTCTTTTTGCGCCTTTTCATTGGCATGGCCGGCCATGATGAGCGAGCCGGGCAGATGGCGGCGCGGGATGAACGAGCGGATAATCTGCACATGTGAGCCGTGTATGAACACCTGCCTTGCGCGTTTGGTTTTGGCCTTGGTGGCTGGCAGATTGATGTATGGCCGCGGCTCGTCAAGCCGGATGTCCTGATACTGCAGACGGCACCGCTCGGCGGAGCGGATGCCAGTGAGCAGACCGATGACAAAGTGCAGGGCTTCGGCTTTGTCGCTGTGCTGGGCGGCGGCATGCAGCAGGGACTGCACCTCGGCCACCTGCAGGAAGGTGGGCTGTGTGCCTTTGGTATCGGTGCCGCCCATGGTGCGCAAGAGCAGCTTGGCAGGATTCTGCTTGCAGAGACCACGCTCCACCGCTCTGGCAAACATGGCCGATATGATGTGCAGATAATGCGCTCTCGTTGATTGTGCTGCGTTATTAGATACCATGAAGGCCAGTGCATTCCTGATTGCATCTTCTCCGACCTCCGCAAGGGACATGTCAGCCGCTGGCAGGTTTGCGGCGAACTTCGCCAGGGTGCTGCGCACGAGAGCCAAGCGCGTGGGTTTCATTCGGGCCTCGGCTTCTGCAAGGTAGTTTGATATGCCCTGCTCTACCGTGGCCGCCTGTCGGCGTTTTTCGATAGTGCGAACGGCGGCTTGCAGTACTTGCAGCAGGGCGGGCACATTGCGGCCAGCTGCCCGCTCGGAGTTCACCCATTCACGCCAATAACGCATCGCCACTTTTTCGGCCTCGCTCCAGCTTGTGCCATCCAGCTGGATGGCACGTTCTTGCGCTCGGGCGTAATCATTTGCTTCCCGGAGCTGGTCAAGCGGATAGTACTTGCTGCGGCGGCGCCCAGAGTAAAGGCGGGACAGCACGCGCCAGCACTCCACGCCGCGCACGCTGCTGCGTGTCACGGTTGCGCTGTGCCCCCTGTAGGGGATTGCTTTAGACCTCTTTCCCGGCATGCCCTTATTATACCACTTTCTCCGCAAAAAGCAACACTAAAGCGTTCAATATGGACGCTATATAAAAAGAAAAAGCGTGCGACAATATGCGACACGGCACAGAGCAAGCCCCCCTTAAACAAGCGCAATAGCCATAAAACGCAGAAAATTAAAGCATAAAGAAACCCCTGCATTTTGTGCAGGGGTTTCTCCAACTTACTACCTATGAAACTCAGTTCCCCCTTTGGGATGGTCACCCGGCGCTCTCTCCTTCACCAGGCACCGGAAGAACTGTTGAAGGTGTGATGCACGCCCTTTTTATTTTGTTCAAAGTTTTTTTACTTTTTCAATGATTTTTCTCCAACTGGTGGAAAATACGCTTGCGGGGTGGGGCGGGGCTTTGATAAAATACGCGCATGTTCAAGAAAACTCTTTGTGCAGCGCTTATGCTGGCGGCTCTGGCCCCGGCCTGGGCTGCTGAGTGGATGACGGATCTGGAGGCAGCCAAGGCTAAGGCTGCCGCAGAAAACAAGGCTGTGCTCATTGACTTCACCGGTTCTGACTGGTGCGGCTGGTGCATCCGCCTGCGCCAGCAGGTGCTTGATACCCCCGCCTTCGAGGCCTATGCCAAGGATAAGTTTGTGCTTATGGAGGTGGATGTGCCGAACAACCCGAAGTTTGACCCCGAGCTTCGTAAGCGCAACGAGAAGCTTTGCGAGCAGTTCAGCGTGGATGGTTTCCCCACCATCATGGTCATCACTCCGCAGGGCGAGGTAGTCGGCGGTTTCGGCGGTTTTAAGCCCACCGTGGAAGCCACGGCCGAATCGCTCAACGCTGCTCTGGCCACGGCTGATCTGCTCAAGAAGGCCGAAACCCAGCAGGGCGCCGAGCAGCTTGCCACCCTGGTGCAGGCCTACAAGAGCATCCCCGAGGATTTTTACCGCCAGGCCTCACCCCTCCGCCAGCGAATCGTAGCACTCGACCCGCAGGATACCACTGGCATGGTGCGCCAGCAGCGCGTGCAGAACCAGCGCGAGGCCCTGGCTGCAGCCCTCCCCGCCGTCAAGACCCCGCAGGAGGCTCTTGCCATTGTGGACAAGGCCCTGGCCACCGCTGAGCCGGAAAACAAGCCCGGCATGCTCCAGCTCAAGTTCCAGATTCTTCTCAGCTCTGCCCAGAGTGTGGATGATGTGAAGGCCGCTGCCGCTGTGGGCCGCGAGGCGATTCAGTCCGACCCCAAGACCGAGCCCGGTACCCTGCAGAAGTTTGAGACCACTTTCTCCAGGCCTGAGGAGGTGCTGCAGCGCGTGCAGCGCATGCGCTCCCGCCAGCAGCACGCCCCTCAAAAATAAATTCTTTGCAAAAAAGCAATTTTAGGCTTGCCAAAGCTCGCATCCGCGTGTATACTCCCCTCACCAACCACTCCGGTGGTTCCAATGGCAGGGTAGCTCAGTGGTAGAGCAGAGGACTCATAAGCCTTTGGTCGGGTGTTCAAATCACCTCCCTGCTATTATGGGAGCGGTCGTAACCAAGACAAAATGGTAACGACCGCTCCTTTTTTGTGCCTGGATTTCAGCGGGTTATAAAAACACAACTCATAACGAAAATCGGACTTCCCGGGCTGATTTTGCATCCATTTTGCCCCCGTCTTGCAGCCAAAAGGACTCGCTTAGACTCGTGCGGTTCCAGTCACAAAGTTGTGGCAAGCCCAATGATTAAAATGTGTAGTCAATGTAACAGGAACTTGACAAAATCGAGTTTTGTGGAATAATTTGACCATGAAAGACGGAGCAGCTAAAACAATCTCTCTTGCAGAGAAGGTGCAAGAATTGTACAGCAGGAAGGAAGAGTGGAAGGAGGGGTGGGAATTAGAGTTTAAAAGTGCCAAAGGTGGCTTACCTAAGGATTTATGGGAAAGCTATAGCGCATTTGCTAATACAGATGGAGGATTGATAATTTTAGGGGTTACTGATGATGGGATAATCGAAGGGGTAAAAAAGCCTCAGCAACGGATTAAAGAATTCATTGATACTGCTAATAATCCGAGTAAGTGTAACCTAAACTTGTGCAGCTCTAACGAATCAATAGCTGTTGTATCTTTGGCAGATAAAGAAGTAGTGGTATTTCAGATACCTCGTGCAGATTGTTCTGATCGTCCTGTTACAGTTAATAACATAAGTTACATTCGATATGGCGAAAGCGACAAACGTTGTACTGCTCGCGATTTAGATAAACTGAACTCGGAACGACTGATAGTTATAAGGGATGATTATTCTGAAGATGATGCGATTGTTGATGGAAGCACAATAGATGATGTTGATAGGGAAACCTTAAGACTGTATAGGAACGAGCTCCGCAATTACCAACCATTCGATCCATGGGCCAGTCAAAATGATGACGAGTTTTTAAAAGCAATCAATGCGTATCGAGATGACACAAAAGAACGCAAATCAGGTTTAACACTTGCCGGACTTCTTATGTTTGGAACTGCGCAAGCGTTAGATAGATGGAAACCATCATTACAGTTAGATTATCAAGAATACGGAGATAACCCAACTATAGAATCCGGGTGGATAGACCGTGTTACAAATGATATGACATGGTCTTGCAACTTATATCGTTTCTACTCCGTTGTATTTCCAAAGTTGAAAGTTGGAATCAAAACACCCTTTGTGTTGAATCCGGATATGCGGCGTGCGGATAAAAGGCCCGCTCATCTTGCTATCAAAGAAGCTTTGGCTAATTCGCTTATTCATGCCGCATACCGCGGAGAATGCTCCATTAAGATAACCAAGCATCCATCAGGACTCATGTTTGAAAATACTGGCAGCTTACTGCTTCGAAGGGAGCTAATACTGAAAGGTGGCTGGAGTCGCTGTAGAAATAAACGCATTCAAAATCTCTTTCGCTTGATAGGTGTTGTTGATAAAGCTGGTACCGGTGTTGGAAAAATCATGCATGGTTGGTTGGATGAGTGCATCTGTCCTCCAACCGTAACAACAGAACGGAATCCGGATATAGTACGTTGGATTCTTCCCTATTTCGGATTAGCGTCCAAGGATGAGGTCTGTCAATTAATCGCATCGTTATCGGAGGATCAGAGAAAAAATTTAGATACTGACGATATTATCGTCCTCTCTATCTTATTAGCTAAAAGAGCAAGTAGTCACTCTGAAATTAAACAACTGTACCCCCGCCATTCTGCCGATATTAGTAAAACACTCAGCAAATTAAAGCGATTGGGCGTTATCTCGGCAAAAGGAAATAAACGTGCATCTGTCTACTTTATCTCGAAAGAATATCAATCAAAAATTATAAAGATCTCCCTAAACAATGGCGGGAACTCCCTAGACAATGGCGGGAACTCCCTAGACAACGGCGGGAACTCCCTAGACAATGGCGAGAACTCCCTAGACAATGGCGGGAACTCCCTAGACAATGGCGAGAACTCCCTAGATAACGGCGGGAACTCCCTAGATAACGGCGGGAACTCCCTAGACAACGGCGGGAACTCCCTAGACAACGGCAGGAACTCCCTAGAAAAGAGCCAGCTGCAAACAAGAGATGAGTTACTTGCAGTATTTGATAATGATTTGAAAATACTTATAGAAAAAACTAGCGCAAAAAGCAGATGGGATTTAGAGAGTATTTTGCAACTAATCCCTCAGATATGTAGGGGTCGATACTTTACACTTCATCAACTGTCTGTTCTTCTAAATAGAAACAAGGAGTATATCAGAAATCGCTATATTCAGTATCTTGTAGCTCTCGGGAAATTACAAAAGAGGTGCAAAGAAGATAATGACCCGAAACAGGCATATACAGCTATTGACGATTGAGTATGCCGCGAATGCAAGAGGAGTAGGCAAGACTCATAGCTACGAACAGGTTCGCGGACTCCTGCTGGGGACAACGTATTCCGATGGTACTACAGCCCGAGCTTACTCTTACAACCACCTCGGCCAGCTTATGCAGGTTGTTGATGATGCAGGCACCCGAACTATTAGCTACAATGCTTACAATGAGCAGGAGTCGGATAGTCTGCTTGCCGGGGAAAAGACGCATCTTGTCACGGAACTTCGTGACGGCTATGGGCGTTCTTCTGGCTATACCTATGCCAACAATGGCTCTGTTCAGCAGACCGTATCAACCGGCTATGGTACTGATGGACGTATTGCTTCAGCGGGATTCGTTCATGGTGGGGCACAAAAGCTCTTCACCTACTCTTATCTGCCCGGCACAAACCTGCTGCAGACTCTCGTGAAGTCCAACAATATGACGCTCACGCAGAGCTACGAAGAGAAGCGAGACTTGCTCATTGGTCAGCTTTATAAGCGCAGCAATACCTCCGTAGCTTCTCGTGCCTACACTTACGATACGCTCGGTCGTCCGATGACTCGCAGCACTTCTAGAGATGGCTCAACGGTCAATGATTCGTTCGGGTACAATTCTCGTAGCGAGCTGAATATAGCCACGGTG
>JAGBDZ010000037.1 GCA_017937215.1 Akkermansia sp.
GAGTTTAACATATTCCTGTGCAAACACGGACTTCAGAAAGAATAGTCTGGAGAAATAACCATGTCGCGATACTAGAATTGCATGGGTAAATTGCTATCATCGGCCTCCCTGCCACCCACTCACTTCGCTCGGGGTTCCGGTTATGTTTTATTCCAAACCCAGCGTTCCGCCGCGTTGCGGCTCCACGCTGGGCTATTATTATGCCGCCCTGACGGGCTCAAAATTCCGCTACGCTAACGCTCCGCAAACTACTCTACAAATTCCAATTTAGTGAGTTTTTTACTTCCCGAAGTATTTATCGGGGACTGAAGTCCCGTGCTTCGAATTTTTTACCTGGTAAGCGCCACGGCGCGAAGGAAAGCGGGGCAGAACCGGCGCAGCAGGAAGAACAGGGCCGAGCATATCGCCAGAATCACCAGCGGCATGTACAGGCACTGGGTCTCCGTGAACTTGCCGCCGTAGGAACCGGTAATGGCCAGGCGCAGCGCGTGCAGCACGATGTAGTGCGTCACATAGATGAAGAAGGAAGCGGGGGCCAGAGCCACCACGGCGCGGCAGAAGCGCGGCAGATACTGCTCGCACAGCGCGCCGATCCCCATAGTGCAGCTCACCCCCAGCAACACCAGCGCGCTGCTCTGCACCGGCGGATAGAAGCCGAACAGATACACCAGCGGCAGCAGCAGCAGCGCCGCCACCACCGGGGCCCAGGCATAGCCGCGCACCCAGGCCGTGAACTGCGCAAAGTCCGCATGGCGGCGAATCCAGAGCCCCAGCGAATAGAAGCCCAGCGCCAGGATGCTCTCATATAAACGGAAGGGCAGCCAGCCCACATACCATGACTTGTGGCTGCGGGCGGTCTCGAAATCGCGGGCACAGAGCACATCACTGCCCGCAAAGCAGAGCAACACCAGCACCAGCAGCAGCTTGCCCGGCAGACGCTGCAGCAGCGGGCTGAAAAGCGCCAGCAGAATCAGCGTGCGCAGGAACCACAGCGGCACATTGTCAAAATCCCAGTAGCACCAGTTGAGCAGCCCCATCTCCCGGGGAATCAGCTCCCACTTAAACCAGCTGAAATCTCCCGAAAGGCTCTGCTCCCAGTGCATCATAGGCTGCAGCAGCAGAATGGAAGCCACCGACGTCCAGAAAATGAAAGGCACCAGCAGCGTGCGCGTGCGTCTCCAGTCCAGCCACTGCCCTGCGGTCGCCTTGTGGGTAAAATACCCCGCCACCAGGAAGAAGAAGAAAATCAGGCTGCGGTAGTTGAACAGGTCGATGATGTAGTTGAAGCTGCCATACGGCCTGTCCACGTGGCGCAGCACCACGAAGAAAGCCGTCCACACGCGGCAGAAATCAATCCACTGGATGCGTGAGGACGGCATAATCTGTTGCAGTTAATGAGAATTATACCTGAGCTTCGTCGTCGTCATCTGCGGCCTCGATGGCGCGGCGCATGCGGCGGGTCAGGAAGGGGCGCACCACCAGGCCGTAGCCCAGGTAGCACACGAAGATGATAGCCGGGGTAATCCACGGGAACATCACGAACAGGCCGATAGCGATAACCGCCATGAGAATAGCCATGGCTGTGCCGCGCTTCTCAAAGTTCACGTGCTTGAAGCTGGGGTAGATAACGCGGCTCATCATGAGCAGTGAAACCACGGTCATGACCACCGCCATCACAATCTGCCACAGCATGGGGATGACCAGGTTGTGGCGGGTCGTGAGGTCGATGACCAGGTACATGGTGCTCACCACGGCACCGGCAGCCATAGGCACCGGCAGACCGACAAAGTCCATGCTCTGGTTCGGCTTCTTGGGAGCAGCGGCCATGCAGTTGAAACGAGCCAGTCGCAGCGCAGCGCACAGCAGGTAGAGCACGGCAATCACATCGCCCAGGTAGGGCACCGGCAAATCAAACAACACGGCGCGGGCCAGCAGCATAGCCGGAGCAATACCGAAGGAAACCACGTCGGCAATGGAGTCGAACTCGCGTCCGAAGGGGCCGTCTGCCTTGCACATGCGGGCCACTCGGCCATCGAGCAGGTCAAAGATACAGGCCGCAAACAGGAAGTAGGTGGCCGTCTCGTAGTGATCAAAGGCCTCTACACTGCCGTTGTCGAACGCCATTCCCTTGAAGATAGTGAGAATGGAGAAGAAACCGCAGAGGAGGTTGCCGGCCGTGAGCAGGTTCGGCAACACCGGAATCTTGGGTTCATCCGGATAAACCGGGGGCTGAGGAGTGGACATATTGTTTCGTTTCTATTGGTTTGGTAAGTTAATCATTCAGGAGAGTGCTTCCGTGGCCTTGGCAACGAGTTCATCCTTGGCGGAGATATCCTTGCCGGAGCCGCGGGCCATATCGGCCTTGCCGCCGCCCTTGCCGCCCACGATGGGGGCCAGCGTGCGGATGAGGTCGCCGGCCTTGAGACCGGCTGCCTGGGCCGCCTCGCCACAGTAGGCACCCAGGGAAAGGCTGGCGCCATCATCTGCCACCAGGAAAGCGGCGGCGGCGTAGTGGCGCTTGCGCAGACCGTTGAACAGCTCGGTAAGCAGTTCGTTGCCGCCCTCGGCGCAGACGACCACATTGCCGCCGGTCAGCTTCTCGGCAAGCAGCGCATCAGCAGCACCGGCAGCGGCTGCCACCTGGGCCTTCTTCAGCTGCTTCTCGGCCTCGATGGCGCATTCCTTCAGCTTGTCGCAGTAGGCGTTGTAGTCATCCAGCAGGGCGTTGATGGTGGCGATATCCTTTGCCTCGCGCAGTTTCTGGGCGGGTTTGGCATCGTTGGAAGGCACGGGCACGATGGGCTGCCCCAGGTCGGCCAGCTTGCCGTTGGCCTCGGTGAGCTTATCGAGCATTTCCTTGCCCTCGGGGATGCGGGCGGCCACCATATCGCGCACCACCTCGTAACCGGCGGCACCGGTGGCAGCCTCGATGCGGCGCACGCCGCTGGCAATGGCGCCCTCGCTCTTAATCTTGAAGAAGCCGAGCTGCTTCGTGCTGGCAGCGTGAGTGCCACCGCAGAGTTCCATGGACACGCCATTGAAAGCACCGGCCTCGCCGCCCATCTGCACCAGACGCACCACATCGCCGTACTTATCGCCGAAGAACTGGCAGATTTCCGGGTGCTTCTTGATTTCAGTCATCGGGTACTCGTTGCAGACCACGGGCAGGTCCTCGTTAATCCACTGGTTCACCAGCACCTCTACGCGGCGCAGGTCGGCCTTGGAGATAGCACCGCTGTTCACGTCGAAACGCAAGCGGTCGGCATCCACCAGGGAGCCCTGCTGGGCGATATCCTCGCTCACCAGCGTGCGCAGGGCCTTGTGCAGCAGGTGCGTGGCGCTGTGGTGCGATTCCAGCGCACGGCGGCGCTCCACATCCAGCTGCAGCTCCACGGTATCGCCCACGGCGGGGGTCACGCCATCGGCCATGGAAATCAGGTGGGCGCGGGCCTTGCCAATCTGCTGCACACCGATGACCGGGCAGCTGTCGCCCCCCACGGAGAGAGTGCCGCCATCGCTCATCTGACCACCCATTTCGGCGTAGAACGGAGTCTTGTCCGTAATCACGAAGAGGATACCATCGGCCTCGTGCACTTCAGTCACGGTGGCGGTGGTGGCGTCCTCGGTGTAGCCGGTGAACTCAGTCACCTGCTCGGTCTTGAGGTCCAGAGCGCGCACCACCTGCTTCTTCTGGGCAGCCTTGGCGCGCTGGCGCTGCTCCTCCATGAGCTCATCGAAGCGGGCGGAATCCACCTCCAGCCCACGCTCGCGGGCCATGAGAGCGGTCAGGTCAATCGGGAAACCGTAGGTATCGTACAGCTTGAAGGCAAAATCGCCGGAAACCTTGCCGGTGGCGGCCACTTCCTTATCGAAAAGCTCCAGCCCGCGGTCCAGCGTTTCGTTGAAGCTGGTTTCCTCGCGCAGCAGCACTTCCTTGATGGTGCTCTTGCGGCCCACCAGCTCGGGGAACACGCGCCCCATCTCACCGGCCAGCGTATCCACCAGCTCGCTCAGGAACGGCTTTTCCAGACCCAGGGTGCGGCCATAGCGCACAGCGCGGCGCAGAATGCGGCGCAACACGTAGTTGCGGCCGTTGTTGCCCGGCAGAATGCCGTCTGCAATAGAGAAACTCAGCGTGCGGATGTGGTCGGCAATCACGCGGAAAGCCACACTCTCGCGCAGCGTTTCCTTCTGCTCCGGGGTGGCATCCTGCGGGTAGATATCCACGTACTTGCGGCCGGAAATCTCCTCGATGCGGCTGAAGATGGGGCGGAACACATCCGTGCTGTAGTTCGACACGCGGCGGGAGAAATCGGTAAAGCCCTTGGTGCACTGCATCATGGCGCAGGCGCGCTCAAAGCCCATACCGGTGTCCACGTGGCAGGCCGGCAGCGGGCGGAAGGTGCCATCGCTCTCGGCATTGTACTGAATGAACACCAAGTTCCAGATTTCGATGCACTTATCGCTATCACCATTCACCAGGCGGCCCTGGGTATCGCCCTCGGGGGTCAGGTCCACATGCAGCTCGGAGCAAGGGCCGCAGGGGCCGGTCTCGCCCATCATCCAGAAGTTATCCTTCACGCTGCCATTCACCACGTGCACCTTCGGGTCCATGCCCTTGGCGGCAAACAGAGCAGCCCAGGTATCATAGGCTTCCTGATCAAACTCGCCGGGGTCGCCCTTGGACTTATCCGGGGCATACACAGTGGCATACAGACGCTCCACAGGAAAGCCCCAGCGCTCCACAATGAGCTCCCAGGCCCAGGCAATGGCCTCTTTCTTGAAATAGTCACCGAAAGACCAGTTGCCGAGCATCTCGAACATTGTATGGTGATATGTATCATGGCCAACCTCCTCAAGGTCATTGTGCTTGCCTGACACTCGCAGACA
>JAGBDZ010000038.1 GCA_017937215.1 Akkermansia sp.
CATGGATGCTCGAAACCTTCAGCCTGAAATTGACCATGCACTGGTGGTCGGCGGTCTTTGCCACCACCGTGGTCATCTTTCCGCTGATGTACCGCACGGCGCGGGGAGCATTTGAATCCTTTGATGAATCCCTTGCCCAGTCTGCGCAGATCCTGGGCGCAGGCAAGGCGCGCATCTTCTGGTGCATACGCGTTCCCTTCTGCAAGCAGGGCCTTCTGGCGGGCACGGTGCTCGCATTCGCCCGGGCGCTCGGGGAATATGGTGCAACCAGCATGGTCTGCGGCTACACGCCGGGCAGAACCGCCACCATCTCCACAACCGTTTACCAGCTCTGGCGCAGCAATGACGACAGGGCGGCACTCATGTGGGTGCTGCTGAACCTGGGTATTTCCTTTGTGGTGCTGCTGGCGGTGAACATGATGGAAAAGCGCAGGACAATCAAAAACCGGAGGGTGGAACGTGAAAAAGATCAGTGTTGAAAATGCCGTTGGCATGGAGCTTTGCCATGATATTACCGAGATGAAGGACGGCTTCAAGGGTGCGGCTTTCAGGCGTGGCCATATCATTCGCGAGGAGGATATTCCCCACCTGCTGAACCTGGGCAAGAAGTCGGTGTTTATCTGGGAGGAAAACGCCGGGGAAATTCATGAGGAGGACTGTGCACGCCGCATGGCCGCCATGGCGAGTGTGCAGGGTGCCCACTACACCGAACCCAGTGAGGGCAAGGTGCTGCTGCTGGCGGATGAGCGGGGTATGTTCCGGGTGAACCGGGAACTGCTGCGCAGGATCAACAGCATCGGCGATATCACCATCACCACCCTGCCGGATCACTATCCCGTGGAAAAGGGCGCGCGCCTGGCCTCCATGCGCATTGTGCCGCTGGTGACCCGGGAGGAACAGATCATGGCTGCCGAGAAGATGTGCAGCGGTGAACGACTGCTGGAACTGCGGCCCTACAGGCCCAGAAGGATTGGCGTAATCATCACCGGCAGCGAGGTTTATTCCGGGCGCATCAAGGATAAGTTTGAACCCGTGGTGCGGCGCAAGATGGAAAATTATCCCGCTGAAATCGTGGGAATAACCATCTGCGATGATCAACTGGACATGATCGTGGATGCAGCGAAGACCCATCTGGAAAAGGGCGCCGATTTTCTGATTTTCACCGGCGGCATGAGCGTGGACCCGGACGATCTGACCCCCAGTGCCATCCGTAAGCTGGGAGCGGAAATCGTGACCCACGGCGTTCCCGCCCAGCCGGGCAACATGACCCTGGTGGCCTACCTGGGCGATGTTCCGATACTGGGCGTGCCCGGAGCAGCCATCAGCCTGCCCACCACCATCTTTGATGTACTGCTGCCCCAGGTTTTCGCCGGGGACAGGATTACAAAGGAAGAACTCATCGCCCTGGGCGACGGCGGCCTGTGCCAGATGTGCGCAAACTGCCGCTGGCCCAACTGCAGCTTTGGACGGTATTGAATCATTCGGAGGTATATCCATGAGAAGCATGTTCAGGGAGATTCATGATCGCCTGACCGCCGGAGAAAAGCTGGTGCTGGTCACCATCACCGCTGCATCGGGCGCTACCCCCAGGGGGGCAGGCGCGCGCATGCTGGTGGGCCGGGAGGGCAGAATCTGCGGTACCATCGGGGGCGGCGCAGTGGAATACCGGTCCGAACAGGTGGCGCTGCAGGTATTGGAGAGCGGAAGCTCCCGGAACCAGGATTTCTCCCTGAACCGTGAAGATGTGGAGAACCTGGGCATGATCTGCGGCGGCGAAGTGCATGTATATTTCCAGTATATA
>JAGBDZ010000039.1 GCA_017937215.1 Akkermansia sp.
ACAATCCCTATAAGAGCGTATGTGCAAAGCCCCCTGATTCGCACCAGGGGGACTTATTTGCAAAAACGGGATAAAGGTACTTGCAACGTCTTGATATTGCAGCCTCCCTTTTTTACAGCTATCCTATTTTGGACAGCTATGCGAATTCGCGCGTATACGCGTGGCGCACACGCCATTTCTGCTTGACTTAGAAGCATCGCGAGAGCACAATGGTGGGGTGAAGATGAAACTCACCTTATTAGCGCTGGTGTCGGCACTGCCTGTTATGGCGGAGGGTGCCGCAGCGGAGTCTGCCACCCCGGCAGAGCAATCTCCCCTTTCCTTTGAATCTGCAGAAGTAGCTCAACCCGCACCCTCGGACACTCCCGCACCGGAACCGGCACCCGCAGCTGAACCGGTGGCAGAGCCCGCACCGCAGCCGGAACCGGCACCCGCAACTGAACCGGTGGCAGAGCCCGCACCGGAACCTGCCCCTGCAGCTGAGCCCGTGGCAGAGCCCGCACCGCAGCCGGAACCGGCACCCGCAGCCGAGCCGGTGGCCGAGCCCGCACCGGAACCGACACCCGCAGCTGAACCGGTGGCAGAGCCCGCACCGCAGCCGGAACCTGCCCCTGTAGCCGAGCCGGTGGCAGAGCCCGCACCGGAACCGGCACCCGCAGCCGAGCCGGTGGCAGAGCCCGCACCGGAACCGGCACCCGCAGCCGAACCGGTGGCAGAGCCCGCACCGCAGCCGGAACCTGCCCCTGCAGCTGATCTGACCGCCGCCTATCGTGGCATTGTGAAGGTCGAGGTCGTGAACCGCACTCCGGATTATGAGACACCCTGGCAGGGTGGCAATTTCGGGCGGGGAACCGGCACCGGCTTTCTGGTGGCACCCGGGCTGTTCATGACGAATGCCCACGTGGTGGCCAACGCCGAAAAGGTGGATATTTCTCTCTTTGCGGATGCGCGCCGCATTCCAGCCAAAGTGAAGTTTGTGGCGCATGATGCAGACCTGGCCTTGCTGGAAATTGAAAACGCCGCTGCTTTTGAAGGCGTGCCCTGCCTGGAGTTCAGTGAGGAGATGCCCCAGCTGGAAGACACGGTGCGCGCCATCGGCTATCCCATCGGCGGCAACCGACTGTCCGTAACGCGAGGCATTGTTTCCCGCATTGATACGATTCCCTACGCCCACCCGCGCAACATTGCCCACCTGGCGCTGCAGGTGGATGCCGCCATCAACCCCGGCAACAGCGGCGGCCCGGTACTCAAGGGCGATAAGGTGATTGGCGTGGCGTTCCAGGGGCTGCTCAAGGCCAACTCCACCGGCTATGTGATTCCCATGCCGGTCATCCGCCACTTCATGCAGGATGTGGCCGATGGCCGCTACGATGGCTATGTGGAAATGGGCGCTCAGTTCATGCCCATGGAAAACAGAGCCATGCGCCGCCACTACGACCTGCCCGATAACGGCCTTGGCTGCCTGGTGGCCGATGTAGTGAAAGGCGCCTCCTGCGATGGCGCGCTGAAACCCGGCGATGTGGTGCTGGCGGTGAACGGGCTGCCGGTGGATGCCACTGCCATGATTGAGCTGGATGGCGTCCGCGTGCGTCTGGAGGAGCTGGCAGAGCGTTCCTTTGCCGGTGATAAAGTGCAGTTCACCATTCTGCGAGAGGGCGAAGTGCAGCAGACAGAAGCCACACTGGCGCCCCTGCCCTCCATTCGCGTGCTTTCCCACCGCTACGATGAGCAACCGCGCTACGTGGTGTTCGGTGGATTGGTCTTCCAGCCGCTTGATTACAACTCCGTACAGGCTCACCAGATATCATCGGCTGATGTGATGGTGGAGCTGGACCGCTTCACCCGCGGCGGCGAATCGGCTGTGAAGGAAGACCTGGTGCTGCTGACCCGCACCCTGCCGGATGAAGTAAATGCCCGTTTCGATGACTTGGGCCGTGGTCTGGTCAGCAAGGTGAATGGAGTGGAGGTGAAAGGCCTGGCCCACCTGCATAACCTGCTCTACCCGGCGGAGGGCGCCGACCGCCCGGAATACACCGTCATTGAACTTTCGGATGCCGCCCGGCCGTTGGTGATTGATAATGCTGCAGTCGAGGCCGCCAACGCCCGCATTGCCGAGCGCTACAACATTCAAGTTCCCGCCCGCGTTAAATAACTTTCTCCCCCTTTTTGCCGTATCATGATTCGGACTCTTTCACTTCTTTCCCTGCTGGCAGTGCTGCTTTGCGGCTGCAAGCCCACGGAGCGCACAGCCCTCAAGAAAAAACACCTGGAGCAGACTCAGGCGCCGGCGGTAGTGCAGCCCGCCCCCGAGCCGCAACCGGCAGTCACTGCGCCGGAGCCCATCCCGGCACCTGTGCCGCAGGAGGCGGCCAACAGCCTGCTGCTGGTCAGCTCCACCCTGCAGGAGTACAACCCCATGCGCCCATGGGAAAAAGATGCTCCCCGCCAGTCCCGCGCACTGGGTGTGTACATGGGCGAAGGCCGCGTGCTGACCATTGGGCGTGTGGTACGCGCTGCCACCTACGTGGAGCTTATGCTGCCGGATGTGAGCCGCACCGTGCCGGCACGGGTTCTCCGCTACGATGAGGAGATGAATCTGGCCCTGCTCACAGTAGCCAACGAGGATGATACCGATTTGTTTGATTCACGCACCCCGCTTCCCTTGGGCGATGCCCTGAAACGCGGCGACAAAGCCAGCTACGCCGGACTGCTCAACGGCGTGGAACCGGTTTATGTAGACCTGCACGCAGAGAACGTGGCCGGCGATAATATTCCGCTCATGGTGATGCGCACAGCCCGCCCGCTTCCGGAAGGGCTGTTGGGCGGTTCTCCCGTGGTGCGGGAGGGTAAACTGAGCGCTCTGGGCATGAGCTACAAGAAGTCGGAGCAGCTCATGCACGTGACCAACGCCGAGCTCATTCAGCGCTTCCTGACTCAGGAAACCACAGGTGTGCCCGTAATGGGGGTGCAGCTCGCCCCGCTGGATGACCCGGTGTTCCGCAAATATCTGAAGCTGGCAGAGGAAGCCAACGGCCTTTATATCAGCAAAGTGCTGCCCGGCAGCGCCGCTGAGGAGGCCGATGTGAAGGTGGGCGACGTGCTCACCGCGGTGGATGGCCTGCCGGTGGACAACCAGGGGCGGTGCGACCACCCGCGCTACGGCTTGCACCACGCAGCCATACTGCTGCGCGGCATGAAAGACCACGGCCAGGAACTGCCCCTCACCATCAGCCGCGATGGCGAATCCCGGCAGCTGGCAGTCAAACTGAATCGCAATGCCGTGGAAAACTCCCTTTTCCGTCCGCAGAAGCCCGGTGTGCAGCCGCGCTACATCATGTGGGGCGGCTTATTGTTCCAGCCCCTTACCAGCACATACATGGATGAGTTGCGCAACCGCAACAACGGTCTGCTGCCACTTGAACTTCAAAAGCTGAATCAGGAGCAGGACGCACTGCGTGCCTCCGGGTGCAGCGAGCCGGTCGGCCTCACTTTTGTGCTGCCCACCGCCGCCACTCAGGGCTACGAGGACCTGCGCTTCAGCCACCTGATTGCCGTGAACGGCAAACCCGTGAACCAGTTCAAAGACCTGCCCGCCCTGCTCGATTCCCAGACTGACGATGGTCTCATCCGCCTGGAGTTCAACAAAGCTCCCTACACTATCTACGTAGACCGCACCGCGGTGGATGAGGTAAACTCCCAGCTCCAGCAGCAGGCCGTCCCCAAGCTTCGCGTGGTGGAGTAAAACGGCAGGGTATCACCCCACACGTGTCCCAAAGATTTTGTAGAGAATAGAAATATCAGCAACATTTTGGAAGAAGCCCCCTCTGCTCAATAAATTGGAATTTGTCGGGCTGAAAGCCCGAGGAATTTTGAGCCCGGCAGGGCGACATACCCATAGCGAGTGGTGAAGCGCGACACGCGTCAGCGTGGCGGGCGTAACCACTCGTACAACCCCAAAAGATACCGGAACCCCGACGCAGGTCGGGGTGACAGAAAGCGATGCAATATATTGATACCACGCCTTTCCGTCTCCGGGCTTACGCCCTACGCCGTG
>JAGBDZ010000040.1 GCA_017937215.1 Akkermansia sp.
CTAAGAATATGCCGCCCTGACGGGCTCAAAATTCCGCTACGCTGACGCTCCGCAAACTACTCTGCAAATTCCAATTTATCGAGATTAGTGCTCAAACTTTGGAACACGTGTGCCGCACAACCTTCCACAAACACAGCACCGCCACAACAGCTGCAAAACCCGCCCAGGCTGCGTAGCGCCACCCGCCGCAGCAGACGAAGGCCACGGCCTCCAGCACCAGCATGAGGCAAATAGCCAGCGGCGCACTCTGCCCAGCCTTCCTGCACCCCACCAGGCGGAACACACCCAGAAGCAGCGCCGGCACCATCAGGATAGCGCCCTGCGCCACCCAGGCATTCCAATGAGCGCGTTCCAACTCCCTGCGGTCATGCGACTTGAAAAACCACTCATCGTCAACCAACCAATGCACGGGCGAGATTTCACTCCCGCGCTGAATACCGCGCACCACCGCCGGGGTGCCATTGGCCACCATGCTGCAGCACAACTCGTGGGGCGGCTCGTCCTCCAATTCCAGATTCAGGTAATACGGCGATTTGTTCAACTCGCTCTGCACCACCCGGCAATAGGGTTTCCACTCTTCCGGCAAGTGCACCAGCTCCATGGGAATTTCCTGATTTCCCATGGTGATATGCTCAGGCTGTTTCAACGAAAATGCCCCCATGCGGATGCTGCGGGCTTGCTGGTCCCTGCTCCGCAGAGGCAGCCCGCGATACTGCTTCTCGACATAGCGCCCATCCACCCAGCGACCGGGGCTGGCCTGCAGCGTCAACTGCAGGGCCTGGCAGCGCACGCCGATATCGGGCAGCTCCAGCCATTCATCCGTATACGCGGGTGCTGCCAGCTGCACCTTGCGGCCTTCATTGGCCGGGTCCACGGCATCCGGGCTGATACACAGGTACGGTTCCTGGTATATCACCTCCAGCAACCTGGTATACTGATGCCCGCAACAGTACGACAAGCCCAGAACCGGCAGCAGCAGGAACACCGCGAGCACACACCGGAGGAACATCAGCACATACTTCATGAGCCAAGCAGATTCAACTCCAGTTCCGCCACGGTTTCGCACACCGGCGCCGGCCAGGCACGCAGGGCCGCAGGGTCCGCCGCATAGCCCCAGCCCACCAGCACCAGGGAGGTGCCGGCATTCTCCGCGCAGCGGGCATCAAAAAGCGAATCGCCCACCAGCGTTATCTCCGCCGGGGAAACGCCCCACTTCCCCGCAATGTAGTGCATGGAAGCCGGGTTCGGCTTGCGCGGGAAAGCCGGGGTATAGCCCAGTACCACATCAAAGGGCACCGTGGGAAAAATATGCCGCACCATGGGCTCCGTGACCTCATGCGGCTTGTTGGAAAGCACCGCCAGCTTCGCCCCGGCAGCCACCAGTTTCTCCAGAATCGGGGTTATACCCTCATAAGCCCGCGTGTACTCATCCCCGCACCAGCAGGTGGGATACTCGCGGCGGAAAGCGGCATGCACCCGCTCCAACTCCTCTGCCGGGGCAAGGGCTGAATCTGCATAGCCGATGGCAGCGGCGCAGAGATTCGCCGCACCTCGGCCAATCATGTTGCGCACCTTTTCCGGCGCATGCGTCGGCAGACCACAGGCAGATAAAGCACGGTTGATTCCCTCCGCAATGCCGGGCAGGGAATCAACCAGTGTGCCGTCCAGGTCAAATACCAGGTACTTTTTCATTTAACGGGCAAAGCCGCGCTGAGAAGCGCGCAGGAAATCCACCATGTACTTGATGTGGGGATTGCTGCCGTACTTTTCGTCACCGAGCACCTCGGCATACTTATCCTCCATCTTTTCGCCCTTGTTATCCTTGTAGAGGAAGAGCTTACGGTAAGCAAAGCGCAGCGCGCGGATATCCTCATCCGAGAAGCCGCGGCGGGAAAGGCCCACCTGATTGATGGCTCGGAGCCCGGCAGGGGAACCCTCCGCAATCATGTAGGGTGCAATATCCTGCACTACCTTGGCCATGCCACCCACCATGGCGTGATCGCCCACGCGTACAAACTGGTGCAGAGCCGCGCAACCGGAAACAATAACCCAGTTACCGATTTCGCAGTGCCCGGCCGCCGCAGCGTAGCCGGAGAAGATGTTGTGGTCGCCCACGTGGCATTCATGGCCGCAGTGAGAGTGAATCAGGAAGTTATTGTAGGAACCGATGACTGTGCGCAGGTCAGGTGCCGTGGAGCGGTTGATGTTGCAATACTCGCGGAACACGTTGTAATCGCCCACTTCCAGTGTGGTCGGTTCGCCGGCATACTTCAAATCCTGAGTCTTGGTACCGATGGTGCAGAAAGGGAAGAACTCATTCCCCTTACCGAACTTCGAGGGACCGCCAATCACCACATGACTGTGCAGCACGCAGCCGGAGCCCAGCTGCACATGCGGCCCCACCACACAATACGGCCCGATCTTCACATCATCTGCAATCTCGCAAGTCGGGTCAACAATAGCTGTAGGATGAATCTCTGCCATACCCTGCATATTACACCCGCCCCCGCGCTGCTTCAAGCACAAAATCCGTTATTTCAGCGGAAAAGCGGTAAAAAAGACACGGTTCCGCGCTTGCTCCAGCGAGTCGGCTGTGCTACAATGTGCACAGACAAGACCATGGCAGACCGCATCCCCGTACGCAACCCGAACGAAATCAGCAAGCTCCGCAAGGCCGGTGAGGTATCGGCACGCATCCTCATGGAGCTTCAGTCCATCATCCGCCCCGGTATCACCACCAAGGAGATTGATGACTACGCCGCCGAACTTTTCCGCCGAGAGAAATGCGGCAATGCCTTCTTCGGCTACGGCGGCTACCCCGGTCAGCTCTGCATCTCCGTGAATGAAGAGATTGTGCACGGCATCGGCGGTCCCCGCGTGCTGCGCGACGGCGATATCGTGAGTCTGGATGCCGGCGCCATCGTAGACGGCTGGTACGGCGACAACGCCCTGACCGTAGGCGTGGGCGAAAACGTGAGCGTAGAAGCCCGACGCCTGATGGCCGTGACCGAGGAAGCTCTTTTCCGCGGCATTGAGCAGGCTAAGCAGGGCAACTCGCTCATGGATGTGTGCGGCGCCATCGAGGACTGTGTGCGGCCCTTCGGGTTCGGCATTGTGCGTGATTATGTGGGGCACGGCGTGGGCCGCCACCTGCACGAGGAACCGCAGATTCCGAACTACCGCCCGAATTACCCCCTTCCCCGCCTGAAGCGTGGCATGATTCTGGCCATCGAGCCCATGATTACCCTGGGTTCCTATCGCGTGCGCGTGCTGGAAGATGACTGGACCGCCGTGACCACGGATGGCTCCTGGGCGGCTCACTTTGAGCACACCGTGGCCGTAGGCTCCCGCGGCGGCGAGATTCTGACCGAGCGCCCGCGCATTGCCCTGCCGGAGCAACTGGGCATCACCTTGTAATCTCCGCATTCCATGCGCAACCGCCTTTTCCTGCTGGCTCTGCTGGCAGCACTCATCCTCATTCAGGCGGTGCTGCGCTCCGCCGCCATATCCACCCCCTTTCACGGGGGCAATACCTTGGGCGGTTACACCTTCTGGGAACTGCGCGGCGTGCTGCCGCTCGGTGTCTTTGCCGCCGGGAGCCTGCTTTTCCTGAGTGCCGCAGCCGCCCAGTGCACCCAGGCCATCCTGCAACTCGTACAGAAAAACAGGAGCGGCCTCATCCATAAGCTCGGCAGCATAGCCTCCGCTGGTTTATGGTGCGGTGCACCCTGCCTCGCCGCCTGTTACAACGCCCTGCCCTATATCTTCCCCTGGCTCAACGACTATGACCCACAGGTACGGCTGACCGCCCAGCACATGGAATGGGTGCTGCACGGCAGTCTCATCGCCCTCATCCTCTGCCGCGTGCTCACCCTGAGCAAGCCGGGCGTGGCCGCTTACCTCACCCTGCCTGTCTCCCTGCTCTGCCTGCTGGCCTGTGGGCAGATGTGGTTCGGCATACCCTTTATCCTGCTGCCCATCGGGCTCATGGGAGCGGGCGGTGCCGCCATGCTCATGGGTCGCGGCCGCCGCTGGGCAGCCATTCCCCTGCTGACTGCCTCCATCTTGAATGCTGTGCTGTTCGGTCTCAACGTGGTAATCGAGCACCCATTGCAGACCGTGACTTATCCGGAAACACCCTTCTGGGCGACATACACCTGCACCCTCCTGCTTCTGGCACCGGCTTTATTCCTCAAAGTCACCTCTCTGCTGCGCCTGCACTGAAAAAAGCAGATTTCAGACGGAATGAATGATTGCATTCCGCCGCGGAATATGTTAATTATATAGGGTACGTAGTTCATTTTCTCACAAACTCTGCATACTATGGCCACTCCTAAATTGAAACCCGCCAGCGCACCTGCCGCCTCTCCGCGTCTTCTGCGTCCCTCCGGCGCCGCACCTGCAGCAGCTCCCAAGCTGAAGAGCGCCACCGGCAAGACCATCACCCCCAAGAAGGCCCCGGCACCGGCCCAGGCCGCCGCACCTAAGACTGCTGCGCCCAAGGCAGTCAAGTCTGCCACCCCGGCACCCGAGGTAGAGGAAGTCACCCCCATTGCCGCCGAAACAGCCACTCCGGAAGTTGCCCCCGTCGTGGAAGCGGTGACTCCAGTAGAAGAGACTCCGGTTGAAGAGACTCCGGTTGAGGCCACCCTCACCCCCGAGGAAGAAGAAGCCGCCCGCCTGGCGCAGGAAGAATATGAGCGCCAGATGGAGGAATACAACCGCCAGATGGAAGAGTACAACCGCCAGATGGCCGCGCTTCAGGCCGCAGAAGGCGAAGCAGCCCCGGCAGAGGAAGCTGCCGACGAAGAAGCTCCGGCAGCGGAAGAAGCCCCCGTGGAGGAGGCTCCCAAGAAAAAGAAGAAGAAGGCCCCCCGCCCCACGCTGACCGAAGAGGAAATGGCCCAGGTCAAAGCCGCTCTGGAGGCTGAGGAGAAGCAACCTGTCTGGAAGACCGTTCCTTTCATGATTGGCGCCGGTCTGCTGGTGGTCACCATCGGCATCTGCACCGTGCTGGTCGTACAGAAACAGGCCGAGGACGCCCGCATTCAGGCCCACATCGACTACACAAACACCCTGCTCCGCCGCGCCCAGGACATCAACATGAAGGGCGTGGAAAACATCGCTGATGCCACCAAGAAGGGTGTAAACGTCACCTGCTCCATGGCAGACGCCAAAGCCCTGATGGAAGTGGTGGTAGATCCCTACGTAAAGGGCGAAAACGGCAAGCCCCGCTATGGCGCCCGCGCTGAGGGTGTGGCCATGAATGCCTGCCTGTTGCTGGGTCTGGCCGCTGAGAAGGATGCCGCCATCCGCGACATGATTTTCGACACCATGGGCAAGGAGTGCACCAAAATCAAGCCCGTCCTCTTCAACTGGCTGCTCCAGCGCATCGCCATTTCCGATGCCGATGGCGTGAACACCAGCCTTAAGAAGCTCTCCAAGGTAGTAGCCGATAAGAAGACGGCCAAGCCCTGGAAAGACCAGGGCAAGATTCTTTCCCACATCTGGGAATGCATCGGCCTGCGAGTCACGGAAGCGGATGTAAAGGAAATCATTGGTCTGCTTAAGACCGATATGGCAGATGGACCGCTGACCACGAATCTCTGCATCTGCTTGGGTAACGTCATCAAAATGATGGATGATGCCGATGCCAAGGCACGACTGGGTGATGAAATCTTCACCACCATGCCGGAAAAACTGCGCAAGAACACCAACATGGCAGGCATTCTGGCTTCCGCATGCTCGCCCAAGGCGCTGGAATACTACAAGCAGGAACTCTCCACCGCCGAAGGATGGACCAAACAGGGACCCAACTTCCTCGGGGCCTGGGGCAATGACGACATTCTTGACTACGTCCTTGAACTGAAGGAAACCTACAGCGATGACAAACAGATTCAGGTCTGCATCAACAATATCATCGGCACTATCATGAAGCAGGACCGGCCCCGCACCCAGGAGCAGGCCGACAAACTCATCGAAATGAGCTTCAAGGATGCTTTCGCCGATACCTCCGGAATCAAGGCCATCGTCTTCAAGACCGACCCCGCTTCCATCGAGTATGTGGGCGACGACAGCCCTGAGCTTCCCGCACTCAAGAAAAAGCAGAAGGAACTGGAAGACCTCCGCAAGCAGAAGACTATCCTCATCAAGGTACTCGCCAATATGAGCGACCATGACTGGGTGATAAACACCCTCAAAAAGTACACGGCCGACCCGGATGAAGACGTCGCCTACGAAGCAGAACGCGCCATTGAGAAGACGCACGCCAACGCTGTGAACGAAGCACAGCAGCGCGAAGCCTACAAGAAGCGCAAGAAGAACTAACTGATTCTCTCAACACGCAGGACTTTATCTCTCTCCTGTGACTTATTACCGAGCACCGCATGGCCACCCCATGCGGTGCTTTTTTGCACAATTTTAGCGCATAATGTGATTTTATACTTGCCAAAGGCGATTTTCCATGTATAATTGCCCCGGCTTTAAGCAGCGAGCTGTAGCGCAGGCTGGTAGCGCGCTTCGTTCGGGACGAAGAGGTCGCAGGTTCGAATCCTGTCAGCTCGATTTTTCCTTTCCGGTTTACCTGACCGGTTTTCCGCAGACGATGCGGAGCGCAGTGAGGATTGCTCCTCACCTTGGCGCAAATGGCGACACCCCTACTAATGCCGCCACTGTGGCCGGCGACTACCCAGGCGCGTAATGGGTATTTCAACGGCTCTCCCCCACTTTCACCCCCACATATCTGATTTATGTCCGGTCATAACAAATGGTCCAAGATTAAGTTCACGAAGGCAGCAGCCGACGCGAAGAAGGGCAAGGTATTCGCCCGTTTCTCCAAGGAAATCACCCTGGCAGCCAAGAGCGGCGGCGGCGATGTAGACACCAACCCGCGCCTGCGCACGGCCATTGAAGGTGCCAAGGCTGCCTCCATGCCCAAGGATAACATCGACCGCGCTGTGAAGAAGGGCACCGGCGAGCTGCAGGGCGAGGCCATTCAGGAAGTGACCTACGAGGGCTACGGCCCCGAGGGTACCGCCATCATCGTGGAGGTCGCCACGGACAACACCAACCGCTGCTCCTCCGAAATTCGCACCATCTTCTCCAAGAACGGCGGCAACATGGGCACCCCCGGTTCCGTTTCCTACCAATTCGACCGCAAGGGCGAGGTGCGTATCATCGATGCCACGCTCGATGAAGACAGCGCCATGGAGCTTGCCATGGACTGCGGCGCGGATGAGTTCGAAGCCGGCGATGAGGAAGGCGAGTGGGTATTCACCTGCGGCCCGACTGACCTGGGCACCGTTTCCGAAGCCCTGGGGGCCGCCGGCAAGAATGTGACCGGCATGAAGCTGGTTTCCGTGCCCCAGAACCCCACGGTTATCTCCGATGTGGCCGTTGCCCGCAAGGTCATGAAGCTCTATGACCTGCTGGACGACTACGACGACACGATGAACGTGTTTGCCAACTTTGAAATTGACGAAGCTGTACTCGAACAGCTCTGATAATTGAACTCCCTTTTCCTGGGCAGGCGGTAACTTTGAGCCGCCTGCCCACTTTGCCAAATCTCAGCTATTCTGCTTTCTGAGGCTATGAGCGCACCAGAAGAAAAACAAAACACCCAGCGGCAGCAGCGCAGCAACCAGCGCCGCCATTTCAACCGCAAGCCACGCCAGCAGGGTGACCACAACAAGACCGCCCAGGGCGAATCCCAGGGCGGCACCCACGTGCGCCGCGAATCATTCAACCGCAACAAGCCCCAGCACAAGAAAAACAAGCAGAATAACCAACCGCAGCAGCCCCAGCAGCAGCAAAGCCGCGCCTTCGTCCCCGTGGGCGAGCCGGAAAGCATCACAGGCATTCTGGAAATAACCGCCAAGGGCTTCGGCTTCATCCGCACGGCGGATAACGACTGGGCTCCCTCCGATTCAGCCATCTATGTGCCGGCCGATATCATCACCGAGCTGCGCCTGCGACCCTTTGTGCAGCTCACCGGCATGGCGCAGAAATATGAGCGCGGCCACCAGCTCGTCTCCGTGCAGAAGGTGAACGGCATGGAACCCGCAGAAGCCGCCGCCTGCCCCCATTTTGAAGACCTGAAGGCGGTAAACCCGACCCACCGGCTCTCTTTCGAGACCACCCCTTCCCGCTTCACCACCCGCACCATGGACCTCATGGCCCCGGTGGCCCGCGGCCAGCGCGGCCTGATTGTGGCCCCACCCCGCACCGGCAAGACCACCCTGCTCATGCACATTGCCGAAGGCGCCATGGAGAACTACGGCGAGGACCTGCACCTCATGGTGCTGCTCGTGGACGAACGCCCGGAAGAAGTGACCGAGTTCAAACGAGCCCTGCCCGGTGCGGAAATCTTTGCCTCCAGCAACGACAGCGGCGTGCGCGAACACTGCCGCATGGCCGAAATGGCCATTGAACGCGCCAAGCGTCTCGTGGAAGCCGGGCGCCACGTCCTCATCCTGCTGGACTCCATCACCCGCCTCGCCCGCGCCTACAACAACGCAGAGCGCGGCAGCGGACGCACCATGAGCGGCGGTATCGATGCCCGCGCCCTGGAAACACCCCGCCGCCTTTTTGCCGCCGCCCGCAATACCCGCGGCGCCGGCTCCCTCACCATCCTGGCCACCGCGCTGGTGGAAACCAACAGCCGCATGGATGAACTCATCTTCCAGGAATTCAAGGGCACGGGCAACATGGAGCTGGTGCTCAACCGCCGCATCGCGGAAATGTACATCTACCCCGCCGTGGATATCCTGAAAAGCGGCACCCGCCGCGAGGAACTCATCCTCCCCGAGCTCTGGCTGGAGAAGGTGCGACTCATCCGCCGCGGCCTGGCCAACCACAAACCCACCGAGGCCATGGAGCGCCTGCTCTTCTTCCTGAAACGCTGCCACACCAACGCGCAGCTCATGCAGGACCTCAAATCTCAACGATAAACGAAAAGCCGCAGTTTCAACTGTGGCTCCTTTTTTGAAAAGCGCGGACCAGCTTGACGCAAAGAATACTGAGCAGCACAACCATAACCGCAGCCATGGGAGCCGACATCATGCCGAAAAACCACATGATTTCTGCATCAGAGGCCAAGCCCTGCGCACAAATACCTGCGACTACGCATGAAAACCAGGCCAGGCTTCCCATGCTCACAACCAGGGTGACCAGTGATTCCATGGGCAGTTTATCGCTACTCCAGGGCCAGGCAATCAGAAAAACAACTAGCGCCGGGAGCAGAGCCAGTACGACAATACCCAGGAACATCTCCCAGAGATTCAGAGCAGTTCCTGCCAGCAGGCATGAGTCAGCCACTGCATGCAACACAGCAGCAGCAGCAAACAGCTTACGCACATTATTAATTGCCGGCATTTTCATTCCTTTTGCAGATAATGCGCGCCAGGCTCCGAACACCCCAGCTGAGCACATATACTACGGCGACCAGCATCGCCACCACAGGCGCGCATATCATGCCCAGATCCAGCACCGTTTCAACATCCCGGCGGGTAAAACTCACTTGCGAGATTTCGTCGACCAGCAATGAGAAGAACGCCATTCCGGCCAGACATGGCAGCAGGGAAATCCAGATTTCAGCAGGCAGGGAGTCCGCCCATTTCCTGTTTGTCTGCCACGGGCAAGCCAGAAGAAAAACAACCATGGCCGGAGCCAGAGCTAGTACGCAGACAGCATGAATCACCTCCGGATATTCCAGAGATGATTCAAGCAGATGGAACGTATTGCAGCCTGCATACAGCAGGCTCAGCACTACAAGCGCCTTGCGCATCTTAGTCGCCGCTCTTGAGCACGTTGATGAAGGCTTCCTGCGGGATGCTCACCTTACCGATGGCCTTCATGCGCTTCTTACCTTCCTTCTGTTTCTCGAGCAGCTTACGCTTGCGGGTCACGTCGCCGCCGTAGCACTTGGCGGTCACGTTCTTGCGCATGGGGGAAATGCTTTCGCGGGCGATAATCTTGCCGCCGATGCAGGCCTGAATGGCCACGGTGAAGAGCTGGCGTGGTATCACGTCCTTCAGCTTGGTGGCCAGCTCGCGGCCCACGGCCTCGGCGCGGTCGCGGTGCACAATCATGGAGAAGGCATCCACCGGCTCACCGGCAATCATCATATCCATCTTCACGAGCTTGGCAGCCTGGTAGCCATCGTACTCGTAGTCCATGGAGCCGTAGCCGCGGGTGGCGCTCTTGAGCTTATCGTTGAAGTCCACCAGGATTTCCGCCATGGGGATGCGGCAGGTGAGCATCACGCGGGTATCATCGATGGTTTCGGTGTGAATCACCTCGCCGCGTTTCTCCATGACGATACTCATGATGGCGCCGATGTACTCGCTGGGAATCATGATGAACACCTTGACGATGGGCTCGCGGATTTCATCAATCTCCTGCGGTTCGGGAAGGATGCTGGGGTTATCCACGTTGATTTCCTCGCCATCGGTCTTGCGCACTTCGTAAATCACCGAGGGGTAGGTGGAAATCACGTCCATATTGAACTCGCGGCGCAGACGCTCCTGGATAATCTCCATGTGCAGCAGACCGAGGAAGCCGCAGCGGAAACCGAAGCCCAGGGCCACGGAGCTTTCGCCCATGTAAGTGAAGGCTGCATCGTTAATCTGCAGCTTGGCCATAGCGGCCTTCAGCGCCTCGTAGTCGGCAGAATCCACCGGGTAGATACCGGAGAACACCATGGGGCGAATCTCCTTGAAACCGGGAAGCGGCTTGCTGCACGGGTCGGCCAGGTTTGTGTAGGTATCGCCGATTTTCACATCAGCGGCGCTCTTCATGTTGGCGATGATGTAGCCCACATCGCCGGTGTGCAGTTCATCCGTGGCCTGCATCTTGGGAGTGAAGATACCCACTTCCTTCACTTCGTAGGTTTCATCCGTGGCGAAAAGCTTCACCTTCATGCCGCGGGACACGCTGCCGCTCACCAGGCGCACGTAGGACACCACGCCGCGGTAGGCATCGTACACAGAGTCGAACACGAGGGCCCGCAGGTGGTTATCGTCCTCCAGCACCTTGGGGGCGGGTACGCGGGTCACAATGGCCTCCAGCACGTCTTCGATACCGATACCGGCCTTGGCAGAGCAAAGAATGGCCTCCTCCTTGGGAATGCAGACGATTTCCTCCAGCTGGCGGTAGACCTTGGGCAGATTGGTGCTGGGCAGGTCAATCTTGTTGATGACGGGCACGATTTCCAGATTCTGCTCCACGGCCAGGTGCATGTTGGCCAGGGTCTGGGCTTCCACGCCCTGGGCGGCATCCACGATGAGCACGGCGCCATCGCAAGCGGCGAGGGAGCGGCTCACCTCGTAGGAGAAG
>JAGBDZ010000041.1 GCA_017937215.1 Akkermansia sp.
CGTAGACCGGGGTGAAGCCTCGAAGAGGCGGAACCCCGGGTCAGGCAAATAATATTCCCGGAACCCCCGAAGTGGGGTGGCAGCAGGCGCGGCTATCATATGAAGCTCAGCATTAAGAATCTGCATCCCTTTCTGCCACCCCTGCCGGGGTTCGGTTAATATTTATACCATACCCGGGGTTCCGCTGCTGACGCAGCTGCACCCCGGTCTAAGGGCTGACGTCCCTCCGGGACTCTGAATTCCGCGGACGTACCGTCCGCCAACTGCCCGATAAATTCCAATTTGTCGGGGAGGCCAATTATTCCAACGCGTATCCCGATGTATTTACGCTTGAGTCCTGATTACTTATTCTGCATTCTGCGTTTTGCCTTCTGCGTTCCAGGGGCGCGGGGGGCGGTGGGAAGGCCGGATTCGTTCACGAGGTTGGGGGTCATGAAGACAGCCCAGCCGTAGCGCAGGTATTTGGGAGATTTCACCCCATCGGCCTGGAGCTCCACGAATTTGCCCTTGATTTCGGCGGTGGCAGGGGCGAATTTCTTATCACTGCCTGCAAGCTCGAAGCCCACGGGGGCGGCGCCATCGGTGGTCTTGAGCCCCTCGGCATTGCTGAAACTCACCTGCACCCTGGAGCCTTTGGTCTTGAAGCCGGTGATGACCGGGCCGCTGGCGGCTACATCCTTGCCGTAAACCTCTTTCAGCGCGGTGGCGGCCAGACGCTCGCCCACCTCCACCTTGCGGGGCGGGTGCACGTCGCTGTTGGTGGAGCCCAGGTCAAGGGTGACCACGCAGCTCACCCCGGGCAGCTCCTCGGCCACCTCTGCCTGCACCTGGCGGAACTCCGGCCAGTAGGCGCGCAGCTTGCTCTTATCATTGATACGCGGGAGCTGCACCTGGATGAAAGGCATCTCCGGGTTGCCCAGTTTATCGCGCCAGGAGGTGATGATATCTTTCAGCAGTTTCTTGTTCTGCTCGTTGTCCAGAATCTCGGCATCGGACTCACCCTGGTACCAGATAGCACCGGCCACGGGGAAACCTTCCCACTTGGCGAGGCCGGTCTCATACAGATAGGAGGGGGCATAGGGATGCAGGGAGAAATCGCCCCCGGGGCCCACATTCTGCTGGGCGCGCCCGCGCACCCATGCGCTGGCGTACTTGCTCTTCACCCAGTTGGCCCCCTGGCAGCCGGGGTATTCCTTGCGCACCACATCGGCCGGAATCCAGGCCAGCATGTTGGAACCACCCAGGGAGGCGTGAATCACGCCAACCGGCACGCCCAGCTCCCGCTGCAGCGCCTGACCGAAATAGTAGCCCACTGCGCTCATGCGCGGGGTGGTGGCGGGGGCGCTCACCGCCCACTTGCCTTCGTACATGCGCTTTTCCTGCACGCGCTTGAGCTGCTCTTCATTGTAACGCGGCGGCGCGGTATGCACCTGCGGCTCGCTGTGGAAGAAGCGGAAATTCTCATTGGCCGACTGCGCAATGGTCTGCGCGTTGCCCGGGGTCTGGTTCAGGCGCCAGAGCATGTTCGACTGCCCGCTGGCAATCCACACCTCGCCCACCACCACATTCTGCACCGTGGCGGAACCGCTCTTCTGCCCGGCGGTCAGGGGCTGCCCCTGGGCATTGGCTTCCATGGGCTTGAGCACGGCCTGCCACTGGCGTCCCCTGGTCTCGGCTTTCACCTTCTGACCGTTGAAATTCACCGTCACCGGCTCGGAGGGCTTATCCGTGGTACCGCGCACCACCACCTCGCGCCCGCGTTGCAGCACCATGCCATCCCCATAAATGGCATCGAACTCCACGGCGGCCAGCGTGGGCAGCGCGCCCAGCATCATTAAACAGGTAAGTCGCTTCATGCTTAATTCCTACCATAAAGCATGGGATATGAAAAGCATTTTTTTGCCAAAAGTGGCTGAAAACGCAAAATTTTGGAAATTCGTAGCAAATTCCGCTTGACTTATATGCCGAGATGCTGTATATATCCGGCCCACAAAGTTATGGCAAAGAAAAGCTGGATTGAAAGAAACAAGAAGAAGGCAGCTGTCGCGGCTCGTTATGCAGACCTCCGTGCCAAGCTGAAGGCTGAAGGCGACTACATCGGTCTTACGATGCTGCCGCGCAACGCTTCCCCCGTGCGTCTCGTGAATCGCTGCGAGCTCACCGGTCGTCGTCACGCTTTCCTGCGCCGTTTCCATCTTTCCCGTATCGCTTTCCGCGAACTGGCCAACGCCGGCATGATTCCGGGTGTGACCAAGTCCAGCTGGTAAGTCCTGATATAGACTTGACAATTTTGACGCGCGGGCTATCCTATATGGACTAGCCCGCGTTACTTTTTACTCATAAACGATGCCGATATACGAATACATATCAGAGAACCCGGAAGACCCGGAGCGATCTTGCCGGATGTGCCGCAAGGGATTTGAACTGATGCGCTCCGCCGACCGGGCACCGCTGACGCACTGCATGTACTGCAAGAACCCGGTGCGCAAAAAAATCGGCAATGTGAATGTACCCAAAATCACCGCGCCGCTGAGCATCAGCGATGCCAAGAAAGCCGGTTTCACCGTGATGCAGAAGCGCGACCTGGGCGTGTACGAAAAACTTTAATACCCATAACCCATGCAATTCTTTCTGAGTCCTGAGGAAATCGCGCAGCTGGAGTGGACCTACCCCAGCGTGGGCGAGATTGTGCTCTTCATTGTCGGCATCAGCTTCTTCCTGTTCCTGAATGCCTTTTTCGTGGCAAACGAATTTGCGTGCGCCCGCGTGCGCGAAAGCCAGCTGGCAGAGGACAGCGCCGACACCCGCCGCCAGGCACAGCGCCGCCGCACCGCGCGGCACATAGTGAGGCATCTGGATACCTACCTCTCCGCCAACCAGGTGGGCATCACCTTTGCCTCGCTGGCACTGGGTGCCATGGGCGAGCCTTTCATCGCCAGCCTCATCAGCAGCCCGCTGAGCTACTACCTGCACCTGAGCCCCACGGTGGTGCACGTGATATCGTACACCGTGGCCTACGCGCTGTTCACCTTTGCGCACGTGGTGCTGGGTGAGCTGGTGCCCAAGAGTCTGGCCATCCGCAAACCGCTGGAGATATCGCTCATGACCGCGGTGGCCATGCACCGCTTTGCCAAGTCCACCAAGTGGATTATCCACCTCTTCAACAACACGGCCAATGCCATTGCGCACCGCGTGTTCGGGGTGGACCCGCACTACGAGCCGAATGAATCGCACAGCGCAGAGGAGATTGCCCTCATCGTGGAGGCCAGCGGTCGCCACAACGAAGTAACCGAAACCGAGGCAGAAATCTCCATGAACGCGCTGGAGCTCAACGACCGCTCCGTGCGCGACATTCTGGTGCCGCGCAGCCGCGTGGAGGTGCTGGACATCAACAAGAGCTTCGATGAACTGCTGGAGCAGGTGCTCACCAGCCGCCACAGCCGCTTTGCGCTGGTTTCCGGCCACCTGGACCACGCCAAGGGCTGGGTGCATGTGAAAGACGTGCTGCAAATGGTGCACAGCGGCACCCGCGATATCATGGCCGAGCGCCGCGAGCTCAAGGTGGTGCCCGAAACCATGAAGCTGGATACCCTGCTGGATTTCTTTGCCAAGGAGCACACGCACTTTGCCCTGGTGGTAGATGAATACGGCGAGGCGCAGGGCCTGGTGTATCTGGATGACGTGCTGGAAGAAATCGTGGGCAACGACATCCAGGACGAATTCGAGATGGAGGCCGCCCGCACCTTCTTCAAAGTGGCAGAGGGGCAGTACATCGCCAGTGGTTCCATTGCCCTCTTTGACCTGGAAGAAGAGCTGCCCGACCTGGGCGAGTTCGAAAAGGACAACGGCATCTCCACCCTCAGCGGCTACATCACCGACCGCCTGGGCCACCTGCCCGAGTGCGATGAGCAGATCCGCCACCGCGACTACATCATCACCGTCATCGGCACCGATGGCCGCCGCGTGACCCAGACCCGCCTTGAGCACGCCCCCCTGCCCACCGAGGAAGACGACGAACTGGAAGACTAACCCCCTGCCCACCTCAATTCATGCATATCTACGAATCACTTTCACTGGCGCCCACCGGCTTCACCATGGGCATGGTGCTCATGCTGCTCAGCCTGTATGTGCTGGTCTGCCCGGAGCATTTCCGCAGGAACCTGAGCAGTGTGCATGCCAAGAGCAGCGCCGGCACTGTGCTGCTGGGCATCGATTTCATCTGGGTGGCGCTGCTGCTGTTCAAAGCGGAGTGGAACGCACTCTGCATGCCGCTGTTCGAATTCGAAGGCTTCCGCGGCATCCTGCTCCTGCTCTGCCCGGTCATCTGGTTTGTGATGAGCAGCATGGCCAAGGAGCAGCTCTTTGCCCGCGCGCTGGGCATGTTCCTGCTGCTCATGGCCATTGTGCCCATGAGCGCCGCTTTCATGAAAGACCCCGCCTCGCGTATCATCATCCCGCTGTGGTGGTACCCGGTGCTCACCGTAGCCATGTTCTGGGTGGGCAAACCCTACCTCTTCCGCGACTGGATGGGCTGGCTCGTGCAGCGCCCGCGCCTCATCTCCGGCATTGCCGTGTTCAATTTCGTGTACGGCCTGGTCATCTGCACCTGCGCCGGGCTTTTCTGGTAATCATCTCTCCCCTTTCTCTGCCACCATGGTCTCCCTTTACACTGCCGACTACGTAGTCACCCAGAACGACACCCGCGATATCCACCGCAACGCCGCCGTGGCGGTGGAGGACGGCCGGATTCTGAGCGTGGGCCACGCCGACCTGCTGGAAATCATCTTCCCGGACCACCGCCGCGTAGACCTGGGGAATGCCGTCATCATGCCCGGCCTGGTGAATGCCCACACGCATGTCTCCATGAGCCTGCTGCGCGGCTATTCGGACGACAAGGCGCTCATGGACTGGCTCACGCAGGATATCTTCCCGGCAGAGGCGAAGCTCACTCAGGAGCTCGTGGAGCTGGGCGCCATGTTCTCGCTGGCAGAAATGATTCGCACCGGCACCACCGCGTTCTACGATATGTACATGCACCAGCGCAGCGTATTCCGCGCGGCAGATAAGCTGGGCATGCGCGCCGTGATGGGCGAGAGCGTCACGCAGTTCTTCCCCTCCCTCACCTGCAAGAATGCCGAGGCCTACTTCGACCTCGTGCGAGCCCAGGCCGAGGAATGGAAAGGCCACCCGCGCATCCGCCAAGCGGTGCTGCCACACGCCCCCTACACCACCAACCCGGATCTGCTCACCAAATGCCGCGCCCTGGCCGATGAAACCGGCTCCCTCTTCGGCATGCACCTGGCCGAAACCGAGGCCGAAACGCAGACCTGTCTGCAGAACTTCGGTAAGCGGCCCATTCCCTACTGCGCGGAGCTCGGCCTGCTGCAGCCGGATACAACCTTCTTCCATGTGGTGCATGCGGATGAGCACGATATGGAGCTGCTGGCCGAAGGCCGCTGCGCCGTGGTGCACAACCCCGCCAGCAACATGAAACTGGCCAGCGGCGTGGCCCCCACCGGCGCCATGCAGCGCTACCGCATCCCCGTGGCGCTGGGAACCGATGGCCCCGCCAGCAACAACGCCCAGAACATGGTGCGCGAAATGTACCTGGCCAGCCTGCTGCAGAAAGTGCACAACCTGGATTCCACCGCATGCCCCGCCCAGGCCGCGCTCGACATGGCCACCCGCGGCGGCTCCGATGCCCTGCACGACCCGCTCATCGGCACCCTGGAGCCCGGCATGAAAGCCGACTTCATTGCCCTGGACCTCAGCACGCCCAACATGCAGCCCGTGCACAACATCGTGTCCAACATCGTGTATGCCGCCACCGGGCTGGAAAACAAGCTCACCGTGGTCGATGGGCAGGAACTCTACCGCGACGGCAAGTTCCTCACCTGCGATTACGAGGCCCTCTGCGCTGAAATGAAAGCCATTCACGGCTGGCAGAACAAGTAATCCCCCCCCGCCCTTCCGTGAACTCGACTGCGCTGGAAGATTTGTGCTGGGCGGCCATCGACTTCGAGTCCGCCGGCACCGCCCCGGGCGAAACCGACTGTCCGGTGCAGATCGGCATCGTGCGCGTCGAACAACTATTTTCCGCCACCCCGCGTCTCTTCACCAGCTACATTGCCTGCAACCGCCCGGTGCGCTGGAGCGCTGCCAAGGTGCACGGCATCACCACCGAAACGCTCAAAGGAGCCCCGGATTACATCTCGCTCTGGCCGCAGATTCGCGAGCTGCTGCGCGGCGCCGTGGTGCTGGGCCACAACCCCGCCACCGAAAAACGCTTCCTGCGCACCTTCCCCGGCCATGGATTCGGCCCCTGGGTGGATACCCTCGCGCTGGCACGCCAAGCCGCACCCGACCTGTCCGACCACGCCCTCGCCACCGTCTGCGAGGCCCTCGGCATCACCGATACCGTGACCGCCCTGGTCAACGATACCGCCCACTCCCGCTGGCACGATGCCCTCTACGACGCCGCCGGTTCCCTCCAGCTCCTGCGCACCCTCGTCGCCGCCCTGCAGATGCACCGCTGCACCCTCGCCGACATCTCCTTTGCCCTCAGCGAATAAGAATCCACCCCAACCCGCTGAGCAACAACGTTGAAGCCCAAATCCGCCGGCAACTCCAGTTGCTCCGCGACAGAGCCCTCATCCAATTCCTCACCCCCGGCATCTACCGCAAAACCAACTGAGCTATGCCCCTTTCTCGCACCAGGCAACCCGGCCGGGCTGCGGGGGCAGGCCGGCCGGGTTGATATGGAGGAGATGAGGGGGCTCAGTTCTTGAGCTGCCCGGGGGTGGGGGCAGTGATCTGCACGGGCACCTGAATTTCGGGCAGGCCCTCGGCTTTCACGGTGACGGTGGCGGTGCCGCTGGCGCCGCGCTGACCACGCACCACTGCAAGGATGCGGCCGTTGAAGAACTTCTGCTCGGGGTCCTGCATGCAGGTGTGGTCAATGGGGTTGCCATTGCAGAAACCTGCCAGTACCGCGGGGCCGGAGATACTGAAGCTCACCTTGCGGCTGTCGGTGGGCACCACATTACCCTGCGCATCCGTCAGCGCGAGCGAGATGTGGCAGATATCGCGGGCATCACCCACGATGGCAGGGCGGTCTGCCTGCGCCGTCACAGCGGCGGATTCACCGGTAGTCACGCGGGAGGCAGTGGCCCAGGACTGGCCGTTCTTCTTCACCACCACCTCGACCTTGCCGGGCTCATAGACCACATCCTCCCAGACGAAGCGGTACTGATTCTTGTTCACCACCAGGCTCTTGTCCTTCTGGGTGAAGGTGGGGCCTTCGCCGCGGCGGCGCA
>JAGBDZ010000042.1 GCA_017937215.1 Akkermansia sp.
CGCGATAGCGGCGGAACCCTGGGTATGGTACAAAGAATGACCGGAACCCCGGAGCGTAGCGGAGTGGGTGGCAGCCCGCCACGGCGTCTTGTCTCGGCGGAGCTTCAGCGGAGACGGAAGGGCGTGAGCCCGGAGACGGGAGGCTTTGGCTTAGTGTTTTAGCTGCACTTTCTGCCACCCGCTCACTTCGTTCGGGGTTCTGATATGTTCTTCGTTTTACCCAGGGTTCCGCCGCTGTGCGGCTGCACCCTGGGCTATGATTATACCGCCCTACGGGCTCAAATTTCCGCTCGCCTGCGGCTCGACAAATTCTAATTTAATGCGCAGAGGGGGGGCTTCTTCCAAAGTTGCTGATATTTCTATTCTCTACAAAATCTTTGGGACACGAGTGGTGGTTGTGCGGATAATTCGCGGTTTTCGCGTTGACTCAGCGGCGCAATAAGCGTATGATGTCTGCATGAAGATTCAGGATAAGGAAGTTCCTACTCTTTTTCAGCGTAAGATTTGCTGGGCGGCCCTCACCGGGGTGGCCCTGGTGGTGGTGGTGACGCTGGTGTTTGGCCTGTTGTTTGGTCTGGGCAGCCTGTTTGTGGCGTTGGAGCCTGTGCTGCTGCCGGTGGTGATTGCAGGGTTCCTGGCGTATCTTCTTTCCCCCTGCGTGGCGCTGGTGCAGAAGCGCATTACGAAGCGCATCTGGGCAGTGGTGTCCGTGATGTCGATTGCCTGCGTCCTGCTTGTCGGCCTGGGCTGCACGATTGTTCCGCCGCTGGTGCAGCAGACGGGCGACCTTATCGCCAAGCGCGAACAGATTCTGGAGAGCGTGGTGGAGGGCGGAAAGGCCCAGCTGGCAGAGAACCGCCTGCTGCAGAAGGGAGTGGATATGCTTTACAGCAAGATGCTCAAGGATGCCCGCGCTTCCGAGCTGCCGCTTGAGGATTACGAAAATCTTTCCCAGGAAACTACGTATGAAGGTAAGCTGACCGCCATTCTGAGCTTCAATTCATCTTACCTTTCGGAGAAAGCGCTTGCCTGGCTTACGGCCGGCACCCGCGCGCTTTCAGGCGTGTCCATGGCCTTCATCGGCACGATTATGGTGCCGGTGTTCCTCTTTTACTTCCTGCTGGAAAGCGCCAGTATCGCCAAGAACTGGCACACCGTGCTGCCTATCCGCCGCTCTGCCTTTCGTGAGGAGGTGGTGGAAACCCTGCAGGAAATTAACAGCTACATCATCTCCTTCGTGCGCGGGCAGATGCTCGTGAGTGTGATAGATGGTGTAATTCTGGCTATTGCTCTTAAAATCATGGGCTTGCCTTATGCCGTGACGATTGCCGCCGCTGCTGCTCTGCTGGGCATCATCCCCTACCTGGGCATGATTTCCACCTGGATTCCCGCCGTGCTCATTGCCTGGTTCACCTGGCACGATGTGAGCCACGTGGTCATCGTGACCGCCATTTTCGGCTGTGTGAGCCAGTTCGACGGCTGGGTGCTGCAGCCGCGCATTGTGGGCAGCCGTGTGAAGATGCATGACCTTACCGTCATGTTCTCCGTGCTCTTCTGGAGCTATGTCATCGGCGGTGTGGTAGGTGCCCTCCTGGCCGTACCCCTTACGGCCTCCATCAAGGTTATCTTTACGCGGTATGTCTGGTCGACGTACCGCGACAAGTCTGCGATTAAAGATTGAGTCATATTCCGTTTGAGGAGTTGACGCGGGCTTGCAAATGGCCGGGGCATGTGATACAATCGCGCACCGCATGCCGCGTGCGCGGGCGTGTCGCGTAGTGTCATCTGATATTTTCTGAAAGTTTTTCGATATGATTAAGTGGATTCTGAATAAAATCGTGGGTTCCAAGAACCAGCGTGAAGTGCGTAAGTTGAAGCCGGTGGTGCGCCGCATCCTGGACCTGGAAAAATCCTGGGCGGAGAAGGACCGCGATTTCCTGCTGGGCAAGACCCGCGAGTGGCAGGCGCATCTGCACCGCTTCACCCCCATGGATCTGCCTACGCGTGGCGTGGTGCTGGCCTCTTCTGCCGAGCAGCTCAAGGGGTATGCCGACCAGCTGAACGCCCGCTTTGAATCCCTGGCACCGGAGTTCCCTAAGCTGCCCAAGGTGGAGGCTACGGTGGAATCCATCGAAGCCGGTAAGAAGGCTCTGGCTGAAATTGAGCCGAAGTTTGCCAAGCTGCGTGCCAAGTATCTGGAAACGATTCTGCCAGAGGCATTTGCAGTCGTGAAATGCGGTGCCCGCCTCCTCTGCGGTCAGACGGTGGATGTGTGCGGTACGCCCATCAAGTGGGATATGGTGCACTTTGATGTGCAGCTTATCGGCGGTATTGCGCTGCACCGCGGCTTCATTGCGGAAATGGCTACGGGTGAGGGTAAGACCCTGGTGGCGACTCTGCCGGTTTACCTGAACGCCCTCACCGGCATGGGGGTGCATGTGGTCACGGTGAACGACTACCTGGCCCGCCGCGACTCCATGTGGATGGGAGCGCTTTTCTCCTTCCTGGGCCTCACCATCGGCTGCATTCAGAGCATGATGCCCAGCGACCTGCGCCGCCGCCAGTACGCCCAGGATATCACCTACGGCACCAACTCAGAGTTCGGTTTCGACTACCTGCGCGACAACGGCATGGCCTCCAGCAAGGATGCGCAGGTGCAGCGCGGCCACTACTTCGCCATCATCGACGAGGTGGACTCCATCCTTATCGACGAAGCCCGCACGCCGCTCATCATTTCCGGCCCAGCCGTCATTGAGCATGAGCAGCAGTATGATACCCTCAAGCCGCTCATTGAGAAGGTGGTGCGCAAGCAGGTTGAGCTCTGCAACGGCCTCATGGAAAAGGCAATCGAGTACGCCAAGGCCGGCGATACCGAGCGAGCCGGGCGCTGCCTGTTCAAGGTGAAGCTGGGCCAGCCGCGCAACCGTGCGTTCATGCGCTCCCAGCAGGATCCCGACTACCGCCGCATGGTGGAGAAGTATGAGCTTTTCCTCTACCAGGATCCCCGCAAGATTGAGCTCTTCAAGCTCAAGGAAGAACTTTACTACACCATCGATGAGAAGACCCACGACGCCGACCTCATGGAAATGGGGCGCGAGGTCATCAGCCCCGGGCATCCGGAGAATTTTGTGCTGCCGGATATCGGCACCGAGTTCGTGAATATCGATGAGGATGAGAAGCTGAGCGAGCGCGAGAAGGAAGCCCGCAAGACTGCTCTCATGAAGCGCCTGGATGAGACCGGCGTGCGCCTGCACACCACCAGCCAGTTGCTGAAGGCATACACCATCTACGAAAAGGACGTGGAGTACGTGGTGAAGGACAACAAGATTGTCATCATCGACCAGAACACGGGGCGCGAGATGCCGGGCCGCCGCTGGAGCGAAGGCCTGCACCAGGCCGTGGAAGCCAAGGAAGGCGTGGAGGTAGAGGCCGAGAACATGACCTACGCCACCATCACCATCCAGAACTACTTCCGCCTGTACAGCCGCCTGGCCGGTATGACTGGTACTGCCGAGACGGAGGCCGCCGAGTTCCACGATATCTACAAGCTGGACGTGTTGCCCATTCCCACGAATCGCCCCTGCATCCGCGAGGACCAGAACGACCTCATTTTCCGCAGCCGCCGCGAGAAGTTCAACGCTGTGGTGGCTAAGATTGTGGAGCTGCACAAGAAGGGGCAGCCTGTGCTGGTGGGTACCGCCAGCGTGGAAGCTTCCGAGACGCTTTCCCGCATGCTGAGCTTTGCCAAGGTGCCGCACGAGGTGCTGAACGCCAAGAACCACCAGCGCGAAGCCGAGATTGTGGCCCGCGCCGGTCAGCGTGGTGCCGTGACTGTTTCCACCAACATGGCCGGCCGTGGTACCGATATCAAGCTGGGTGAAGGCGTGGCTGAGCTGGGTGGTCTCTTTGTGCTGGGTACGGAGCGCTACGAGTCCCGCCGCATTGACCGCCAGCTGCGTGGCCGCTGCTCCCGCCAGGGTGACCCGGGCGGTTCGCAGTTCTTCCTCTCCTTCGAGGACGACCTGATGCGCAATTTCGGCGGCAGCGAGCGCATGACCAAGATGATGGACCGATTCGGTATGCAGGAGGGCGAGGCCGTGGAAAACACGCTCATGAACCGCATCATCGAAGGTGCTCAGAAACGCGTGGAGCAGCGCAACTACATGTGGCGCAAGCACGTGCTGGACTACGACGATGTGATGAACCAGCAGCGCATGATTGTATACTCCATGCGCAATGATGCCCTGCTGTGCGAAGACCCGCGCGAGATGCTCTACGAGTGCCTGGTGAACGGCACCCACAACAAGTGCGACCTCTACCTGAACGAGGATGAGACCGGTGCCTACCGCTACACGGACCTGCTGCAGTGGATTAACTCCACCTTCCCCATGGGCTGGAGCGAGAAGGAATCTGACCTGCAGGGCAAGACCCCGGAGGAAGTGGCCGAGCACATCGTGACCCGGGTGAAGGAGATGTACGAGAAGAAGGTGGCCGGTGAGCGCCCCGACCGCATCGACCAGATGGAGCGTTCCATCATGCTCCAGGCCATCGACAAGCTGTGGCAGAAGCACCTCACGGATATGGATGCCCTGCGTGAGGGTGTGCGCCTGCGTGCCCAGGGCCAGCGCGACCCGCTCGTGGAATACAAGCGCGAGGCCTACTCCATCTTCGAGAGCCTCATGCAGAACATCGACTACGAGATTCTCAACGGCATGTTCCGCAGCACCACGAACCTCTCTGCCTTCGAGGACTTCCTGGCCAGCCTGCCCACCAGCAGCGCAGAGGAGGAGGATTCCGATGTGACCGACATCCTCGGCAATGGCGACCTGCTTTCAGCCCTGCGCGAGCAGCTGCAGCTCATTCACGAGCGCCAGCGTGCCGCCGGTCTGGAACCCGCCCCGCTGCCCACGCTGGATGACGTGGAGGAACCCTCCCTTACCGAGCCGGAAATGCCCGCCGCCCCCATGCCGGAGATGTACGGCGAGTCGGTGAGCGGTGCTCTGGACCAGGCCGTCCCCTTCAGCGAGAAGAAGATTACCCTTCCCAAAAAGAAGGTGAGCTTCAAGCTCAAGCCCTCGGCCAATAAGGAGGCCTACATCGTGAAGAATACCGGTGATATGCCCCTGGCTGACGAGGAGGAAGGGCTGACCGTGGGCTCTGTGGACTCTGGCTATGTGCCTCAGTTCTTTGCCGCCGGGGACGAGAAAAAATCCTGATGCCGCCAAGGCACATATTCCTGAAAACTGACCGTTACGCACCATGAACGTCCGTTCTGCACTGGAGTATGTGCCTTATTTCTGCGGCCGCCTGTTTGTGGTGCACGTGGCTGCAGGCCTGCTCAAGGCGGAGGAACTGGTGGATGCCCTGCTGGATGCCGATGCCCTGCATGAAGTAGGGGTGCGCCTGGTGCTGGTGGCTGAGGGCGCCGATGCGACCGGCCTGGCGCTTCGCGCCGGAGAGTGCGAGATGCACACCGCTGTGGCGGAGCTGCCGCTTTCTGCCGGTGCTGCGGCTATTGCCCGCGTGCGGGAGATTGTGGAGCGCCGCCAGGTGGCCATTGTGGCTGCCGGTGCCGCCGGGCATTTTGATGCTTTCAGCGTGCAGCTGGCGCAGCAGCTGGGGGCTGCCAAGTATATCTGCCTGTTGGAGGGAGAAGTGCCCACCCGCGAGGGACAGCCCATTTTTGCAGTGCCGGAGAGCGAGGTGGCGCAGCACCTGGCCGAATGCACGCATCCGGAGCTGCTGCAGCGCGCGGCAGAGGTTTGCCGCCTGGGGGTTCCCCGTGTGCACCTGCTGGATGGTCGCAGCCGCGGCGTGCTGCTCGATGAGCTCTTCTCTGAGGAAGGTGTGGGCACCATGGTGCACACCGACTCCTACCGCGAAATCCGCCCCCTGCGAGAGGAGGATATTCCTGAGCTGCTTTCCATGATTGCGCGCAGCATGGCAGATGCCAAGCTGGTGCACCGCAACTACGAGACCATCTGTGAGAACCTGCAGAGCTACTACGTCTACACGCTGGACTCCACCATCGTGGGCTGCGTGGCGCTTTATCCCTACCCTCAGGAAGGCTGTGCCGAGCTGGGCTGCCTGTTTATCAAGAAAAACTACGAGGGCAGGGGGTATGGTAAGGCCATGTGCCGCTTTGTGGAAAACAAGGCGCGCGAGCTGGGCTTCTCCCGCATTTTTGCCATTTCTCAGAGCGCGGTGGATTATTTCCGCGACCGCATGCACTATGACCCGCTGCCCCGCAGCGTGCTGCCCCCCGCTCGTCTGGCCGCCCTGGAATCCAGCGGCCGCTCCTCCGGCGTGTTCGGCCGGGAGTTGTAATTAAAATACGTCAAAAGCTCCTATGGGTGGGGCTTTTGGGTGAAAAATCAGTCGTTTTTCTTGTTGCCGATTATGCTCGGATGCTGCGATTTTATATATTTCAGCATCTCCGTAACATGTCGGTAGCGCGACCGGAGCTTGGATTTGGGATGGAACAGGCTGCGCAGGTAACTCACCTTGATGCAGTGGTTCAGTTCATCCAGGCTGGGATAGGGCATGACGTATCGGAGCTTACCGATGCTGGCTTTGACTTCTGCGCAGATGGCGTCAAACCGCTCGCGGTGGGCATCATCGGTACCCACCTTTTGAATCGAATGCAGTATCCCTGCGGTATCCTCCCATGTCAGCACGTTGGCGTTTACGGGAGCCAGCCATTTGTAGAGACAAAGTTTCAGGATGTTGCTGAAGTATGATATGCGTTTGGTATTCCCACGCCTGGCTGATAACTGGCAATCTATGAGAATGACGCGGCCGTTGTGCAGCAGCATGTTTTTCAGAGCGAGATCGCAGTGCACAATATCGGCTCGCTGCAGCGCCTGGAATATGCTGTACAGGTCTTCCACTATCTGAGCCTTCTGTTCTGCGGAGAGGGATACTCCGCCTTCTAGTTCGATAAGCGTGCGCAAATCTTTGCCGGGGCGGTATTCCGTGCTGCAGAAAGCGTGCTTTTTGCCGGCGTAGTATGCCAGCGGCCTGGCAAAGTTCTCCGGGGCCTGCTCCCAGAGTGCCAGGGTGCAGCGGTATTCGTTTTCGCTCATGTCGCCATAACGGCAGGCTTTGATGAAAATGTCCTTGCCGTCGCGGTCTTTGGCCAGGAAGATGGAGTTGAGCCGGCTGGAGAACTTCTTGGGCTCTGTATATTGCCGGACGTCCGTGTAGCCGTAATTTTCTTTCAGGAAACGGCTGAAAGCGTTCTGCCGGACAATGAGCTTGGGAACTGGTCTTTTCTTGTGGGCCATGGAAAACGGTGCGTTTTATTGCAATTAAAGGAAAATTACGAAAGTTCAGCCAGGAAGCCGCTTTCATCCAGATAAATGTGCGAGGGCAGGGTGTATTCCGTGCGTAGGGAGGGGGCGCTGATAATGGCGTTGGAGCCTGCGGCCGGAGCATCCACCCGGTAGCCGGGCAGCAGCAGACCGCGCGTGCGCGGGCGCACGCCGAGCTGGATGGTGCCGTCGCTCATCTTGAACACACTGTGGCACATGCTCATGGAAATGATATTGCCCATGGAGGTGCAGAGGCAGGGGCGCCAGCGCATGTTCGGGGTGGAGATGGCCGGGCCGCCGCTGAAGTCGTAGAAGGGAATCTGCCGCGGCGGAATCGTGGTGAGCAGGATGCGGCGCATGTGTGCACCGCCCACAATCTGCGAGATGGTGTAATCCAGCGTTTCCTGCGGGTTTTCGATGAGGTGCACCGGCGTGCGGGTGATGAGCGGCCAGAGCGCAGCCAGCACCAGTTCCTGCGGCTCGCCGTGGCCCACGGTGGTGAGCAGGTGGTGGCGGCCTTCCTTGAGCGCGTTCACGCGGCGCACCTGGCAGGCATTCAGCCAGTAGCGGTGCAGGGCCAGCAGGTCTGCCGTGCCATCGATGAGCAGTTGCAGCCACTTGCGGGCCAGCGGGTGGAACTGCTCGTCTGCCTGGCGGCTGATGAGTGCTGCCGCAATCTGGATGGCCGTGAGTGAGCCGCCCGGGAAGAATACCAGCGACTTGTTGCCTCGTTCCTCAAGCATGCGGATAAGTCCCTCGCGGCTGATGTCATCGGACGTTTCCAGGCAGGTGGCTGAGAGCTCGCGGAAGGAGCGCAGCACGCTCCGGCTGTTGAATGTTTCCGGGTTAAGCGGCGTGCCGAAGGCCACGGTGAAGTTGTAGTTCAGGGTCTTGGGAAGCTTGGTGAAGAAGCGGTTGCGCGAGAAGGAGAAGATGCTGCCCCAGAGACCGTCCATATAGACCGGGATGATGGGGGCTTTGGCTCGGCGGGCAATCATTTCCATGCCTCGGCGAATGGGGGTGAGGCATCCGCTGCGGGTGAGCTGGCCCTCCGGGAAGATGCAGATGATATCGCCGTTCTCGATGGCGCGTGCTGCCTTGATGATGGCTTCGCGCGGGTTACGTGAGGAAATGGGCAGGGAGTTGAAGATTTCCAGAGCCCAGCCCAGCAGACGCATCGCCATGAACTCCTCCGCCACGATGAAGCGCACCGGGCGCGGGCAGACCATGGTGAGGAAGAGGGCATCGGCATAGGTTACGTGGTTCACCACCAGCAGCGCACCCCCGCGCATGGGCAGGCGCTCCAGGTTGATGGTGCGCGGGCGGTACACCAGCTGCAGGCACCAGATGCCGATCATGCGGATGAACTCCTGGGGTATCAGACGCAGCGAGCAGATGAGGATGAAGAAGCTCATCAGGAACAGCACGAAGAACTGCTGCTGCGGACTCGCGCCGAAGATTTCATACATCACCCACATGAGTGCTACGGCCACCAGCCCCATCAGGTTATCAATGAGGTTGCCGGCAGCAATGATATTGCCGCGGTTGTTGGGGTCGCAGTTGTCCTGCAGGAAGGCGTTCAGCGGCACCAGGTAGGCTGCACCAAAGGCGCCGGTGAGCCCCAGCAGGGTGTTGCTGGTGTAAGTATTGACGTCAAAGAAGGTGAGCAGGAGCGTGCACAGGGTGATGCCGATAGCACCGAAGGGTATGAGCCCCAGTTCGTTCTTGCCCTTGCAGAGCTGCGAGGCCACCACGCCGCCAAGCACCACACCACCGGTCATCCATGCCATAAGGATACCGCATTGCAGCGAGAAGTCCACCGTCGGGTCTGCGGCCTGCATGCCTTTGGCAATCTGAATCAGGATGAGGAACAGTGAGCCGGCCAGACACCAGAAATAGGCAATACCCAGCTCGCTGAGGCGCAGCAGGCGGTCCTGCCACAGGTATTTAATCTGGCCGAAGTGCTCGTAGAACAGGCTCCAGCTGAAGGGACGTGCCTTCTTGGCCGGGTAGCGAGGCACCAGGAATGAGGCGGCGCAGACCAGACAGGCCAGCCCGATGAAAATCCACGTGGGCAGAATCACGGAGTCCCAGCCGGCCAGTTGCTCGGCATCGTAGCTGGGGGAGTTCTGGGCCTCGTACGAAGTCAGTAGGTAGGAGAACCAGAAGAATACGCCAATCTGCGCCGCCAGCAGCACGAACACCAGGCTCATTTCAATGATGCCGGAGCCGAAACCGATGTATTTGGAGCCCAGCAGGTCTTTCACAATGCCTTTCTTGGCAGGAGAGAGAATGGTGGCCTGGGTCGCAAAGATGGCAAACCAGAGAATGGCGGCATACATGTCATGCTGGTAGAAGCAGAACAGCATGCAGCTCATGATCAGAATCTGGATGACGCTCATCACCTGCACAATGCGCGTCTTGCAGAAACAGTCCGAAAGCCAGCCCACCAGCGGTGAGAATAAAATGTACGGAAGCACGAAGATGGCACCCAGTATATATTCCAGCGTGCTGCCATCCGCGCCCCACAGCCAGACCCCCAGCGGAATGAGCAAAAACTGCACTGCCTTTTCGTTAAAGGCGTTCTGCGCCTGCACGGCCACAAGCGTCCAGAACCCGGCCCATTCCTTGCGGGTCGGCTCTTTGTAAAAATCCTCTTCTTCGTCAGCCATAAGATGAGTAATCCAGACTCATTATCTCACAAAACCCGCATATATCAAGCATAAAGCAGCTCTCTCGCTCATAAAAAAAAGCAGGAGGCGGCGGGCGCTTCCTGCTTTTGGTGAAAATGGATGTGCTTATTAGTAGCGGATGTTGAGGTCGCGGGGTTCGCGGGGAGCCTCGGGGGTGCGCTCGCAGGGGGGCAGCATGGTGTTCAGCTGGTGGTGCTGAATGGTCTTCTTGAGGCCGGCGTTGTTTTCGCGGGTAAGCTTCTGGGCATCCTTCATGGCTTTCTCGCGGTTCTTTTCAGCGCGGGCAACAGCCTTGTTGTAGCGGTCAATGCTGGCTTTCTGGCGATCAGTGGCAATGCCCTTGAGGGTGTCCTCAGAGAGGTCCTTGGTCTGCACAACGGGAGCAGCCTGCACAGCGGCGGCAGCCAGAACGAGGAGAGCGTAGAGGGGAAGAGTTTTCATATGTTAGTTAAATGACTCTTTAAGTATATGCCTGCGCTGCGCTAAGTCAAGCTCATTTTTGAAATTCGCCGCATATTTTGCGGCGCTCGTATTCCAAAGTCTGAGTGTTGAGCTTGATAAATGGGAATTTGGCGAGCCGCAGGCGAGCGGAATTCTGAGCCCGGAGGGCGACAGCCAGTAGCGCGGGGTGGAGCGACGTAGTCGCGGAACCCCGGGTTAGCTCAAAAATTTATCTGAGCCCCGAACGTAGTGAGTGGGCGGCAGAAATCGTTGCTTCACAATAAGC
>JAGBDZ010000043.1 GCA_017937215.1 Akkermansia sp.
GGGTTCCGCGACTACGTCGCTCCACCCCGCGCTACTGGCTGTCGCCCTCCGGGCTCAGAATTCCGCGCACTACGTGCGCCTGTATGGGCTCTGCAAATTCCAATTTGTCGAGCACTTTTTTCAATCTTTGGGACACGTGTGCCGGATTCCTGGCTTACTCAGAAAAAAGAGTGGCATTATCAGTAAATTGTGCTATACTCTGCGCGCAACCGCAAATTTTTCGCATATGACAATAGACTTCGATAAGTGCGGCGGTCTGGTTCCCGCCATTATTCAGGACGCCGCTACGGGCAAGGTGCTCATGCTGGGCTATATGAATGAAGAATCCTTTGCCAGGACGCAGGAGACCGGGCGCGTGTGCTTCTACAGCCGCAGCCGCAAGTGCCTGTGGACCAAGGGCGAGACGAGCGGTAATTTCCTGGATGTGGTGAGCATCAGGGTGGACTGCGATAATGATACGCTGCTCATTCAGGCCACGCCGCATGGCCCGGTGTGCCACACCGGCACAGATACCTGCTGGGGTGAGAAGAACGAGGCCAGCCCGCTGCTTTTCCTGACTGAGTTGCAGGATTTCATCAACAAGCGTCACGAGGAGATGCCGGAGGGTTCCTACACCACCAGTCTGTTCCGCGACGGTGTGAACCGCATGGCCCAGAAGGTGGGAGAGGAGGCTCTCGAAGCCTGCATCGAGGCCTGCAACGGTACCGACGAACGCCTCATTTACGAGGCTTCGGACATGTTCTACCACCTCATCGTTCTGCTTACTTCCAAGGGCTTGCGCATCGAGCAGGTGATTGAGGAGCTCGCCTCCCGCCACAAGCCGGGGTGGCAGAAGCACTAAAGAAGTATTTAGTGCAGAGTGAATAATTCAGCCCCGGTTGTGCCGGGGCTTTTTGTTGGGAAGAGAGCGTTTTAGAACTCAGGCATTTCTCGGAGCCCGGGCACTTCGTCTTTGGTGGGGGCAGGTGCCGGCTGGGGGGCGGGCTTGGCAGGAGCTTCCTGGATGGTGACGGTGGGGCGGGCAGCCTTGGCTGCGGCGCGTTCGGCGGCAGTGATGCTTTCCAGGGCATTCTGCAGCTTCATATCAGGAGCGCCGCCGTAAATGATGCTGCTGTCTTTGCCGATGAGGATGGCCGTGGGCAGCTGGGCTACTCGATAGGTCTTGCCGGCGGTGCCTTGTGCGTCATCGGTGTACGAGGTGGCAATGCCTTGCTCCTGCAGGGCGGTCTGTTGTTCCTCGGGGGCGGCGTGAGGCATGATGGGGCAGATTTCTACGCCGGGGTACTGCGCTTTGATTTTATCAATATCGCGCACCATATTGGTGCCGGCAGGTTCAGCCGGGGACCAGAAGATAATCAAGTTGGGCTTATCGGGGGTCGGGAAGCTGTGAGCAGCGCCCTGCTGGTCCTTTACGGTGAGCTGCGGAGCAATGCAGCCTGTGGCCAGGTGACGCAAATAGTAGGCCTGCTCGATTGCAACTTCGGGGAGCGGAGTGTTACCGAATCTGGTGTCTTTTCCGGCCAGCAGGATGGACTGCTTGAGGTAGTACAGCCGCTTGGCCCGAGCCATGGCATCGCTGCCTTCGATGCTGCTGACCATGGGGTTGTTGAGCATGAGGCTCATGCCCAGCGCGGCGCAGGCGCGGGCGCTCTTGTTCTGGTTGCGCTGGTAGATTTTCTGCAGCAGTTCATATTCCCGCACGCTGGACGTGGCGGAAAGTGCAGGGCAGGCGGCTCCCACGCCGGGATTGCTGAAATGCACACGGATGATAGAATCTACCAGGGCATTGCCGAAGTAGGTGAGCTGGGCCTGTTCCTCCTCGGTGAATGCAGCGGTGAAGGCCTGGGGATGCTCCAGAATCCAGATGATGGCAGGCAGGGCCCAGGGCTTTTCAAATTCAAAGGTGGGAATGCTGCCTTTTCCGCGCGGGTTCTTGCGGGTGCCGGTGCGGGCATTGATGCTCTGCCAGAGCTGCGGGGCGATTTCACGGTCGTTAGGAGCCAGGATGGCGGCACGAGCCTCGTCGTTCGGCGCGGCCTTGATGGCTTCCTCATAATCAGCCACCTGCTGGTTCCAGGTGTTCAAGGCCTGGTGCATGGCTTCTTCTGTAGCCATGCTCAGGGGAATCATCGACAACGCAGCAGCGGCAAGGAGCTTCTTCATGCCCCCATTATACGCCACCATGACAGTCTGTGGCAAGTGGGAATTATGTATTGCCCTGCGCAAAGCTGCACCAACACCACTTAAAACAATAAACATCAACCGAGTACATTTCTCAGTTTCCGGTAGAATCTGTTTATTTGAGGATGCGGGAAGCTTGCTCAATGCAGCTGCCTTCGGGCTTGGTGAGGAGCTTAGGATTGGATTTGCGGAAGTTTTGCTCCACGGCATCCACAGATTTGCTGAGCTCGTAGCTGGTGCTCACGGTTTCACCGTTGTTCTCGGTTGTCTGGGCGGTGGAGCGGCCGCCTTCTCCGGTCAGCTTCTCGCCGCGCAGCTCAGCCCGCTTCACGTTGAAGAAGACTTCCCAGCGCCTGAGGTAGTACTGGCTCATGAGCTCGGAGAGCTGGCGGTGAGCGTAGTCATTGAGTATGCCGTTGGCGGGGGTCCAGGTGGTGATGAGCTGGAGCAGGGCATCGCGCATCTGCCTGCGGGCAGCCTTGTTCCTGCCTCCTTTGCTTTCAGCTCCTTCCAGGTAGCGTCCCAGCAGGAAATCTTCTGACGTGGCTAGAAGTGTGGCCGTGTCGCGAATCAGTTGCAGATATGCTTCTGCTTCCTTGTTAAAGGAATCCAGATTGCCGGATTCGAAGGCTTCTTTCACCTTGGGCAGCTGCATGCGAGCGCGGTCCGAGAGGACCTGGCGGCACACGTCCACAAGGTCGTGGCGGTAGGTGGACAGCTTGGCCAGCTTATGTTTTTTGCCGGCCTTGAGCATGAGCCTGGCCGCTTTTTCCACATCATCGAAATCGTAGTAGAGATGGGCTTTTGACCAGGTGGATGCTTTGGCCGCCGTGAGACTGGGGCGTGCGCAGAGAATGCTTTCGGTGCAGCCTTCCTGGAGTTGTTTCGGGCTGTAGACACTTTCTATGAGAAGTTCATGAGCTTTGATGAGGTTATCGTCCAGCACGCCGTAGCGATTCAGGATGTATTCCTTGAGAAAAGCGTCGCGGTCGATGCGCTCGCGGTTGTTGAGTCGCTCGGTGAGCAGGGCATAGTATAGCGGGTTGGTCTCGAGCCCTTCAGAAATCAGCCCTATGCCGATGGCTCCGCCCGGGTAACCGGCCATGTTTTCCAGCAGCTCAATGCCGCCGTACATCCCGTGGTTGCCGCCGAAGTTGAGCAGTTCGCACCACACATGCGGGCGTCCCTGGTAGTTGCGGGCAATGTTGTGATGGGGACTCATGTCCTTATCCAGCGCCAGAATAAGCGTGTGCCTCGGGTCCGTGCCGGCCAGCAGGTCGCGGTGCGGGTTGTGCCCCCAGGCCTGGATGAGCCACACGGAACCAGGCGAGGCTTTCTGCATGGCTGCCTGTACTGCCTGGGCTGCAGGAGCGAGCGGTGTGCCGCCCGTGCTGCCGCCTTCGTGGAAGAGATCGCCACCGAAATAGAGGCCCCTGTATTGGTAGACTTTGCGCAGGTGTTTGTACCAGATTGCGGCCAGCCGCGGGAAATCTTCGGCGGTGGGTTGAAGCACCGCAGGGCGGTTGTAGAAACCGCACCACTTGCCCTGTGGTATGATGCGTCCCTTCACTTTGTCTGCCGGCATGTCGTGCGGCAGGAATCCCACATAGCCTTGCAACACGGGCTCCATACCCAGCTCGAGCATGCGCTTCACCAGAAACCTGCCCAGCTTTGCTTCGTTTTTGATGATGACCTGGCTTACCGGTCCCCCCTCGCCTTCGAGGTTGCCCATGTTCCACCAGGCGGCATAGGCGGGGTTTGGAATATAATTGGCGATTTTGGCGGCGGGATAGCCGATTTCACGCAGAAAGTTCTGCCACACCATTTCCAGACCTGCGGTAACCAGCACATGAGTGTAGCCGGAGAGTGCTAGACGATCGAGTTCCTGCTCCCATTTTTGGCGGTTCCAGTGGGCGCCGGTGTAGCTGAGTGTGCAGTAGTTGTAGGCGTAGTTGATGGGCAGGGACCTGGGCACCGTAATTGCTTCTGCAGGCAGGGTGAAATGGGAGGCACTGGTATTGTCGCCATTCCAGGAGTGGTGCACATGGGCCATTTTCCGCAGGTAATATCCATAGGCCCGGACACATTCGCGAACATTTACCGCAGTGATGAGGAGTTGTTCCCCTTTTGCAGAGATGACGGGTTGCTCGCAGTTTTGGTCAATCCGGAAGGTTATTTTCCCGGCAAAGTCCGGGGTTACCCGCTGCACCAGCTCCAGCGCTGGTCGGACTGCTGTTTCGGTGGCATTGGCAGGTGCAGATACAGCAACCAGCGCCGGAAGGGCGCTGGTTGCTGCGAGAAGCACCGTATTAAAACGGATGTTCATGATATTTTATTGAAAAACAATCACCAAAGCTTGATGTTCGAGATGTTGTCTTCGTTTTCAGCGCTCTTGTTGGTGCTGTCGCCAAGACCGTCCGGGCCTTGGGAGAAAATGTCGAAATCGGCATTGATACCCTGGCCGGTCTTGCCCTTGTCGTCCTCGGCCTCGCAGCCGAGTCGGTAGCGGTAGGGCTTACCCCACGGGTCGACGATAACGAGCAGCTTGCGCTTGCCCTTTTCCTTGGTGCGGATGCTGGCACGTACAACGGGGATGCCTTCGCCCTGTTCTGCCGCCTTGGTGTTCTTAATTACCGTGAAAGTGGGGCAGTAGGGCATGCGGGTCACACCGTTTTCGTCGTCGGGTTCGCCATCTCCATCGTAGTCGCAGGAGAGCGCCTGATACATGATGCTGGAGCTCTCTTCGTCGCCTCGGCCAAAGGGGAGCAGGCCACCGTTGTCGGTGCGGTACTCATTCATGGAGGCTTCCAGGAGGGTAATCTCCGTTTCAGCCTTCTTGACGAGCTTCTTGTTCTGGTAGCTGGCTACGGCAACCCACATGCCGGAGGCAAGCATGGCCAGAATACCCACACCTACAAGAATTTCCACGAGGGTGAAACCCTTCTTGTTCTGTCTGTTCAGCTTCATGAGCGGGCAGATTTGTGGTGTTGCGGAATTACACGTTCTTGATGATTTCCATCATCGGCATGAACATGGCGAGCACGATGCTGCCTACCACCACAGCCAGGAACACAATCATGAGCGGTTCAAGCATGGCGGTGAGGGCGGTCACGGTGTTGTCCACCTCTTCGTCGTACACTTCGGCCACCTTCATGAGCATGTCGGGCAGCTGACCGGTTTCTTCACCCACGTCCACCATGGAAATCATCATGGGCGGGAACACGTTGCTGGTGCTCATCGGGGTCACGATGGACTCACCTTCGCGCACGGAGTCGTGAATCTTGGTCACGGCATCGGCCACGATCACATTGCCGGCGGTGTCGCGGGTGATGAGCAGAGCCTGCAGAATCGGCACACCGGAGGAAACCAGAGTACCAAAGGTACGGGAGAATCGAGCCACCGCGCTTACCTTGGTCAGGTCGCCGATCTTGGGCAGTTTCAGCACCATGGCATCCACTGCGCGGCCGCCCTTGGGTGTGCGCTTCCAGATGGAGATGCCAACGATGGCGCCTGCCAGCAGGGCAAGGAAGAGTACGGCATTCGGCACAAAGGGAACGAGCGTATCGGCCATGCAGTTATCCGAGAAGTTGAACACGAACTGGGAGAGCGCCGGCAGCTCCATGTTCTGACCTTCGAACATTTCCTTGAACTTGGGCACGATAACCAGCATGAGGAAGGTAAGAATACCCACGGCAATCACCAGAATGATGGATGGATACACCATGGCCGAAGTAATCTTGGCTCGCAGGCGGTTTGCCTTTTCCTGGTATTCGGCCAGACGATTCAGCACCACTTCGAGCACACCGCCGATTTCACCTGCCTTCACCATGTTAACAAAGAGCTTGTTGAACATCTTGGGGTATGTGGAAAGAGCTTCGGAGAAGGTGGAACCACCCTGCACAGATTCGCCCAGGGCCACAATGGTGGCACGCAGGTTCGGATTGGGCTCCTGCTTGCTGAGCACATTGAGACTCTGCAGCAGCGGCAGACCTGCGTCAATCAGCGTAGCAAGCTGGCGGGTGAACACCATGAGCTCCTTCTGCTTCACGGCGCCACCGGCTTTGCCCTTGGCGCCGGCTTCCTTCTTCTTCTTGCCCTTTTCCTTCTTGCCGTCCTTCTTCTTGGTGGCAGAAGCGCTGGCTCCGCCCTTGGCTTCCTCGCATTCACGGACGAGCAGCCCCTGGGCACGCACCATTTCCATGGCGGCAATCTTGTTGTCAGCGGTGACAAAGCCTGTCTTTTCAGCGCCGTTCTGGTCGAGCGCGGTGTATTTGAAATTAGGCATAGTGTTTAGTAAGTTTGTGGGAAAGTATCGTTATGTTAGTAAAGATAGCAGATGCAGCACGCGGCGTCAAGTCATTAGGTGTACTTGAGCACTTCTTCGATGGTGGTATTGCCTTCGAAGATGTTCTGAATGCCGTCTTCGCGCAGGGTGGTCATGCCCAGCTCAACGGCTTTCTGCTTCAGCACAATGGAGGGCACGTTCTGCGTGATGAGTTCCTTGATGGGGTCGGTCACATTCAGCAGCTCGTGGATACCCTTACGGCCCTTGTAACCGGTGTTGGAGCACTTGTCGCACCGTGCGCCGGTGTAGAACTGCTGGCTGCCGATAAGTTGCGGGTTTATCCCCAGCTGGTTGAGCAGAGCGGTTGAGGGGGTGTAGGGGGTCTTGCAGTAGGGGCAGATGGTACGCACCAGACGCTGACCCAGCACGCCCAGCAGGGTGGCCGCCAGCAGGAAGGGCTGTACGCCCATATCCACAAAACGCGTCACGGCGCCGGCGGCGTCGTTCGTGTGCAGGGTGGAGAGCACCAAGTGACCCGTCAGAGCGGCCTGAATGGCAATCTGGGCGGTGTCCTTGTCACGAATTTCGCCCACCAGAATGCGGTCCGGGTCCTGACGCAGGAAAGCGCGCAGCACACGCGGGAAGGTCACGCCGATGGCCTCGTTGATGGGAACCTGCACAATGCCATCGATGTCGTATTCCACGGGGTCCTCAGCAGTGAGAAGCTTGGAGTCCTCGGTGTTCACCTCGCGCAGAGCTGCGTAGAGGGTGGTGGTCTTACCGGAACCGGTGGGGCCTGTTACCACAAAGATGCCATTGGGCTTGTTCACCGTGTCGATGATGTATTCGTGCAGGTGGGGGGAGAGGTTCAGGTTGTCCAGGTTGAGGCTCACGCTGTTGCGGTCGAGCACACGCATTACCACCGACTCACCGTATTGGGTGGGCAGGGAGTTCACACGCATATCCACACCGGCATCGCCCACCTTCATCACGATTCGGCCGTCCTGAGGTACGCGGCGTTCGGCAATGTTCATGCCGGCCATCACCTTCACGCGGGAAATCACGGAGTTGGCCAGGTGCACAGGCGGCGGGGCCATTTCATAGAGGGCGCCGTCCACGCGGTAGCGAATCTTGAATTCTGTCTCGAACGGCTCCAGGTGAATATCGGAGGCCTTTTCCTTGATGGCCTGCATAATCACCAGGTTCACGAACTTAATCACCGGGGCTGCATTGGCCTCTTCGGCGCCGTCCTGGCTGCCCACGCTCATGGTCTCCAGCTCGGCCAGCAGGTCGCCCATGGCGGCCTCGGCGCCGCCGTAGCATTCGGTGATGCGGGCGCGAACTTCATAATCTGCTGCCACGTACAGGTAGATATCCTGGCCGGTGGCCACGCGGAGGTCATCCACCGTCTGCGGGTTCAGCGGGTCTTCCAGACACACGTACAGGCCCTCGCCTTCGCGGTACTCGATGGGCAGGGCGCCGTGCAGGCGTGCCTGGGCACCGGGGAGCATGTTGAGCACTTCGTCGGGCGGTGTGAAATCGGCCAGGGAGATGTACTGGGCGCCCACTTCCATAGCGATAACGTTCCAGTAGTCCTCCGGGGCGCTGATAATGCCGAAATCAATCAGCGTTTCCCACAGTTCCTTACCGCTGTTGGACATTTCGTCCATAATGTCCTTGGCAACGGAACGCTCCAGCATGCCGTTGTTGATGAAAACATCAATTGCAACCTCGTTGTTCATGTCTATAGTAAATTGGTATGGTGTGTGGGAGAATTAGCTGGCGTCGCCGGTGGTTACGCGGATGATTTCTTCGGCTGAGGTAAGACCGGCCATTACCTTGCGGATGCCGTCTTCGCGCAGGGTACGCATACCGAGCTCGCGGGCGCGCTTGCGCAGCTGGGCAGAGGTGAGGTCGGAGTTGATGAGACCACGTACGTCGTCCGTTACTTCAAAGATTTCGAAGATGCCGAGTCGGCCCTTCATTCCCTTGCCGCGGCACTTGTCGCAGCCGCCGGGGCGGGGAACCTTCACCGGCCGGTTGATGTCCACACCCAGGGTGCTGGCCTGCTTCGGTGTGAGCTGGCCGTCCATCTTGCAGGAGCAGAGGCTGCGGCACAGTCGCTGGGCCATCACTGCACGCACTGCGGAGGCGATGAGGAAGCGGTCTACACCCATATCGGCCAGACGAGCCACGGAGGAGGGGGCATCATTCGTGTGCAGGGTGGAAAGGACGAGGTGACCCGTCATGGCTGCCTGAATGGCGATGCTGGCGGTCTCCCCGTCTCGAATTTCACCAATCATGATGATGTTCGGGGCCTGACGGAGCATGGCGCGCAGAGCTGCGGCGAAGGTCATGCCGATTTCTGTGCGGATCATCACCTGGTTGATGCCGCTCATTTCGTATTCCACGGGGTCTTCAGCGGTGATAATCTTCTTGTCCGGGCGGTTCAGGTGGTTCAGACAGGCGTAGAGCGTGGTGGTCTTACCGGAACCGGTGGGACCGGTCACCAGAATCACGCCGTCGGGCAGGGTGACCAGACGGTCAAAGGTCGCCTCGTCGTCAGAAAGGAAGCCCAGCTGCGGCAGCCCCAGGGCCAGGGCGGATTTGTCCAGAATACGCATCACCACGGATTCGCCGTGGTTGGTGGGTACGGTGCTCACACGCAGGTCGATATGGGCGCCGTCGCGCAGGTCCATTTCGATACGGCCGTCCTGCGGCACTCGCTTTTCTGCAATGCTCATCGAGGTGCTCATCACCTTGAGGCGCGCCACGATAGGCCCGAGCAGTTTCTTGGGGTGGTTGGCTACCTCTACCAGGCGGCCGTCCACGCGGAAACGGAGCCGCACGCGGTCTTCCATGGGCTCAATGTGAATATCGGATGCGCGCATCTCGTGAGCATCGTTGAACATGCTGTCCACCAGCTCAATGATGGGGCCTTCCGTGTCGCCCTTGGCAAATTGCTTCTTCTCCGGGTAGTACTTATCCAGAGCTTTCTGCAGCTGCGGTTCGGAGGTCACGAAGAAGCTGACATCGCGGCCCAGGAACTGCGGCAGACTGTCCATGGTCTGCATATCGAAAGGATCGCAGATGGCTACCTGCAGGGAGAAGCCGTCGTCGCCGAGCGGCAGGAACTTCACGCGGCGGGCCAGTTCTCCCTTCACCGTTGCAATGATGCTCGGGTCGATTTCAAAGGAGGTGACATCCACATATTCCAGACCGGAGTTGTTGGCTGCTACCTGGGCAATGTATTCAGGAGTAATATATTTGTTCTCAATGAGGTAGTCGAAAATGTTATCCAGCGGCGAGAGCTGCATGCGGATAGAATCGAGGGTTCCCTCATCGATGCCCCCGGCTTCTACCAGGAGCTGCAGGAGAAAGTCTTCGTTCGAGTACACGGAAGTAAGATGGTAAAGTGAATAACGCGTCAGGAGCGTAGTCTACGCCCTTTTTGCAGTCTACACCAAACACTCCCGCACGTCAATCATTCTCTCGTCAACCGGGCACTTTTTTTTGACTGTAGCGCGGTATTTTCTTAATTATTTCGAAATTTTGCTTGCGGGGGGTGCGGGTGCGTGATATAAGGCCACGGGAAATATGAAATACCGTCTTTCAGCATCTTTGTTAGCTATTGCTCTGCTGGTTGCTCCTGCCGTTGCGCAGACCGCAACCGCCGTCGCAGATGATTATGCGGAAGAGATGGTGGATGCCGAGGCAGAAGCGCTTGAGGGTGATTGTGAGGCTGAGGAAGCACTGGAGGAAGCAGAAGAAACAATTTCTCCGGCTGCAAAGGCAGCGCTGGAGCAGACCCGGGTACGCATGGAGCAGTTGGCTGATATGCTGGCCTCTGTGGTTGATGCTGCGAGTGCTGAGGCAATGGCTCCCCGGATAGTTGAGGCTTTTGACTCTCTGAAATATGCAGATTTTTCTTCTCTGGCGGAGGAAGATGAGGAGATGGTCGCTGCTGAATTTGCCGAAGATATGGTGGCGAGGCTGGATGCCGAACTGGAGCGCCTGAGCGATGCCGGCTTTTACGGCAACCCGCAGTTGCTGCAGTTTTTCAGTGCGCCGGAAGGAACCCCGGATTCGGCACCTGCCAAAGAGGTTGATGTCACCGAGGAGAAAGAAGTGGATATCCCTGCGCAGGAAGCCGGAACGGAGTCGGTCCGCTCCTGATTTGCTTACCTCATTACTTGCCGGCCGCAGGCGGTTCGGCGTAGTTGACCGTGGGGTTGATGCGGGGAATGACGTTGATGCTGCGCGGTCGCCGCTGGGTGGCGCGGCAGTGCTCCAGAATCATGGCGAGGCGCTCCATCTGCCCCTTGATGTCATAGACCTGCATCAGTACCTCGGCTCCGCCGTCGAGCGTGGCTATGATTTTCCAGTCCTTCGGACGGAATATTTCGCGGATGGCGGGAATTTCCACAAGGCTGTATAAGTTGGCCGCAGCCACCAGTTCCACGATAGGGCGGCGTTTCGCTTCATCCACCACGGTGCCGGCCGCGAATTCGCTGACATCGCCCGGCTGAAGGTACCAGATGGGCACCCCCATGAAATTGCGGTGGTATTCCGGCATGACCGGGAAAAGATGCCCATTGGGGTCCATGAAGAAACGGATGCGGTTGCCGGTGTCGGCGCCGCTTTCCTGCTCCACGTAGACCACGGGAATGCGCTCGTTGATTTCAATGTGGAGGGTGTCCGGGAGTTCGGCGCGGATATCGGCCGATTCGATGCAGTGGTTGGCTTCCAGTTTTTGCTTGAGCTCGCCGGTATCAAGTGTGGCCATATTGATGGAACCCTCGATGCCGAGAATCTGCAAGGCCTGTTCCTTGCTGATGAGTTGCTGCCGTGCATCGAACGTCACCTTGTCTATACTGAGACTGTATGCCTTTTCTACGGCGCGCATGCCACCCCAGATAAGACCGGCCACAAGGGGAATGACGATGAGCAGGATAAGCACCCACTTGCGCAGTCGGCGTAAGCCTCGGCGCAGGGCAACAATGCTGAAGAAGCGGTGCTTGAGCGAGAGTGCTGCTTCCAGCAGACGCACGTTGGCGGAGGCCGAGTGGCCTTCGCCATAGTGGGTGCGGTACTGGTTGCGTTTCGCCATGAAGAATCCGCGCGGGATCAGCCACGCGGCTGGTTCAGGGAAACCTCCGCAATGCGGGTGCAGAGCTCACCGTAGGAGATACCGGCGGCTTTGGCGGCCTTGGGGAAGAGTGAGGCTCCTGTCATGCCGGGAATGGTGTTGATTTCCAGCACATAGGGTTTGCCGTCGTCTGTGAGCAGTACGTCCACGCGGCCGTAAACTTCTACGTTCAGGGCCTTGTAGGCTGCTACGGCGGCTGCCTGCACAGCCTTTGTCTCTTCTTCACTGATATCGGCGGGGCAGATGTAGTCGGAACCGACACCGCCATACAGAGAGGGATACTTGTTGTTCATATCATAGAAACCGCTGCGGGGGCAGATATGGACAACCGGCAGGGCTTCGCCGTTGAAAATGGCCACGGTGAGCTCCTTGCCCTTGATGTATTCCTCCACCAGAATTTCCTTGCCGTATCTGGAGGCGTCTTCCACGGCGGCAGGAAGTTCCGCTGCATCGTACACGATGTGCACACCAACGGAAGACCCCTCGCACGGGGGCTTGATGACACAGGGAACGGGCAGGGTGGGCATCTGGCCCGCGGCGATGGTTTCGCTGAGCGGGGTGGGCACCTTACCCTCGATAAAGAACTTCTTGGTGAGAACCTTGTCGAAGCAGTTGCGGCTGGTTTCTGAACCTGCACCGGTGTAGGGCAGACCGAGTTCCTCCAGGTAGGATTGCAGCCCGCCGTCCTCGCCGTAGGTGCCATGAATCATGTTGTAGCACAGCTCAGTGCCTTCGGGTATGGCGGGGCGTTCGCAGTCCACCAGTACGGGGGTCACGTTGGTGAATCCTTCGCTGCGCAGTGCTTCGAGCACTCCGTTGCCGGAGGCAATGGATACGTCTCGTTCAGAACCGGGGCCGCCCATGAGCAGGGCAATCTTGGTGTCTTTCTTCAGTTCTTTCATGGGTCAGAATGGTATTAGAATTGCGGTTCGCGGTCGCCGATGACCTGCACTTCTTCGTGCAGGGTGATGCCGCGTTCCTTCTGGGCAGTGCGCACAATGTGGTTGATGAGTTCGGTCACGTCTGTGGCCTTGGCATTGCCCGTGTTGATGATGAAGTTGCCGTGTTTGGTGGAAATCTGGGCACCGCCGATGCTGTAGCCCTTCAGGCCGAGTTCGTCGATGAGTTTACCGGCGGGGATTTCTTCCGGGTTGCGGAAGGTGCAGCCGGCGCTGGGCTGGAGGGGCTGGCTGTTCTTGCGGCGGTCGCGGTAGTCTTCCATGGCGGCTTCGATGGCGGCTTTATCGCCGGGGGTGCCGCGGAAAGCCGCCTCCACCACCATGTTGTGCTCAAAGTCGGGGATGCTGCGGTAGCGGGCGGGCTCCATTTCATCCTTGCGGAAGCGGACCACATCGCCATCTTCATCCAATGCCGTGGCTGAGCTGAAGACCTGCCACATATCGCCGCCCATGCAGCCGGCGTTCATGCGCAGGCTTCCGCCCACGCAGCCGGGGATACCATCCATCCATTCGAATCCGGAAATGCCGTTTTTGGCGGCAAAGGCGGCCAGTTTCTTGAGCTTCACGCTGGCGCCGGCCACGATGGTGGTGGAGTTCACCAGTTCCAGACGGTCGAACTCGCCGCCGTTGGGGTGGATGACTGCACCGCGGATGCCGCCTTCGCGCACCACAAGGTTGGAGCCGCGGCCCACGACGTGCACCGGAATGTTGCGGTCCTTGAAGAAGTTAACCACATTCTGCATGGCCTCGAATGTGTTGGGCTCAATCCAGTACTGAGCCACGCCACCCACACCCAGGGTGGTGTGCTGGCGCATGGGTTCGTACAGGCGGGCAGGGAAGTCTTTGCCGCATTCGGCCTGCATTTCTGTGAGAATGCGCAGGTCTTTGGCAATCTTGGCCCCGGCTTCGTGCACATTGCCAGCACCCAGGGTCATGAACAAGTCGCCGGGTTTGAGCTGGTTGCCGACCACATGGTGTGCCCGGGACATATCCGGCAGGAATGTCGCATCCACCGGGCCGTGCTCCTGCACTGCATCCACGATGGTCTGGCCGGAAATGCCCGGAATGGGCAGCTCGCTGGCGGGGTATACATCTGCCACAAACAGTTTGTCCACATTCTGCAGTACGCGGCCGAAGTCATCGCGCAGCAACTGGGTGCGGGTGTAGCGGTGCGGCTGGAAGAAAATGACCAGGCGGTCCGGCTTCAGACTCAGCGCTGTCTGCACGGTGGCCGCAATCTCCGTGGGGTGGTGGCCGTAGTCATCCACGATGCGGTAATCCTTGGAAAGGTACTTGGTCTCGAAACGGCGGCGTGCACCGGCAAAGGAGGCCAGACCACGGGCAATGCTCGCGAAGTCTGCGCCCATTTCCAGGGCGGCAGCCGTGGCGGCCAGGGAGTTCAGCACGTTGTGGCGACCGGGAATACCCAGTTCCACGCGTCCGAGCTTTTCGCCTTTGTAGTTGATGGTGTAGAGCGTGCGGCCGCGCTTCACGGTTACATTGGTGGCGGTGTAGTCGGCATCCTGCCAGCCGTAGGAGACGCTGTTCGGGTACTGCCCGCACACATCGGCAGCGCCGGCATCACTCTTGCAGTAGAAGATAGTGCCGCGAGTCTGGCGGCAGAGGGTGTGGAAAACTTCTTTGATGTGGTCCAGGTCGCGGTAGAAGTCCAGGTGCTCAGCTTCCACGTTCAGCACGATGCTGTGCTCCGGAATGTAGTTCACCAGGGTGCCGTCAGATTCATCGCCCTCGGCAACAAGGTAGTCGCTGTCGGCATTCCAGTGGGCATTGGCGCCCAGTACAGGGATTTCTGCGCCTACGTAGTGGCAGGGACGCAGACGAGCCTCGCGCAGCAGGTGGGCGGTGAGGGCAGAGGTGGTGGTCTTGCCATGGGTGCCGGCTACCACCACGCCCTTCTTGTTGTTCAGAATGGCGGCCAGACACTCCGCACGGCGCAGGCACAGACTGCCCAGTTTGCGGGCAGCTGCCAGGGCTACGTTATCTTCGCGGATAGCGCTGGAGTAGATGACAATTTCCGCATCGGCCACGGCATCCGCCGAGTGCGGGCTGGCAAACTTAAGGCCGCTCTGCTGCAGACGCTCGGTTTCCTCACTGGTGACGCGGTCGCAGCCGCTCACCCTGTGCCCCATTTCCAGGAGCATGCGTGCAATGCCGCTCATGCCGGCACCTGCTACGCCAATAAGATGAATGCGCACCGGGTTGTCCCGGTCCAGAAGTCTCTTGCGTAATTGCTCAATCATAGCTACTTGACCTATTATATACTTTTCCCGGCTACACGCAAGGTAAATATCTGTTGGAGCGCCAGAAAATAGGCATCGGAAAAAAATAGAAGCGGCACCACCGGGGCGCCGCTTGGGGACATGGTTACTTCCTGGCCTTTTTCTTCTTTTTGCCGGATTTCCTGCTACCCTTCTTTTTCTTTTTGCTCTTTTTGGCATCGGCTCCATCATCGTCATCGTTATCGCTCTCTGCATTTGCACCCGCAGCACAAATGCCTTCCAGCACAATGACTTCCTGGGGCTTAAGCGTAATGTCGATAGACGCGTCCACATCGATGGCTCCGTCTGTCAGTCCGGGCACACTGCGCTGGTCCTTGAAGGAGTTGCGGAAGGTGACCTTGTCTTTTTTGACCATGGGAGGCACATCCAGAATTTCGCGCAGGGTGCTGGAGAGTGTCTTTTCACTGTCGCTGGAGTTGCGGAGGGTCAGGGTGCACTTGCCGGGGCTCCATGCGGCCCAGCCGTAGATATCGCCATCGCCTGTGGAGCGGTCCCATGGATTGCCGCCAACCCAGTGAATGTCCGCCAGCACATCCTCATTGCGGCGAGCCCACTTGATACAGGCTGCGAGCTCGTTCCACAGTTTGCCGTTTTGCTGGCTCATCAGGTCGGCGTCCACATACAGCTCCATGAGTGAGGAGCCGCAGCCGAAGGCCGCGCGCATTTCCTTGATGCAGTTATCCGGCTCCTTGCTCATGACGTGGGGTGGCCCGTTCTTGGTGATGATGAGCCCGTGCGTCATGACGGAATTGATGGGGAAGAGAGGCGCTCCGGTCACAAATACCTCATGCACCAGACGGTCGCGGTAGGTGATCCACTTATCGCGGGCATCGCCGGCGTTGCCTTCCTGGCCGAAGTCGTTTTCCTGGCGCCAGACGCAGTCGGAGTAGTGGAACCAGAACGGGCTGGCCCAGGTGCCTACCGTTGTATTGAGGAAGATATCGTTTCTTGCCTTGCGCAGTTCGGTGAGCACGCGGATGATGCCCTCGGCATCTTCCAGATTGCCCGGTCCTTTGGAGTGGAAATGCGTGGAGATGCCGTCGAACTTGAAGTAGCGCATTTCATAGTCGCGCACCATCTGGGAGCAGCGCCCCACAAAGGCATCGAAATATTCCTTATTGGAGAGCTGGAAATTGCCTATCTGGTTCTTGGGGTGCTTTTTGTTCCAGTGTCCCAGGCGCATGTTTTTAGCAGCTCCGTATCCGCCTACCGGTCCCAACCAGGTGCCGATTCCGCTCTTCATGCCGCGGATAACCTTGTCCATGCGGGAGAATCCGTTGGGGAAACCGGCGTGGAAATCCCAGAGGCTGTTGAAGTCGTCCCAGCCATCGTCAATCACAAAGCAATCGATGGAAGTCTTACGTTTCTGGAACATTTCACGCTTCCAGGTATCAATCGTGTTGAGCTGCCATCTTTCCGAATTGCGTTTAAGCGGGTCCTGGTTATTGTTGATAGTGATGCCGATTTCGTACCAATCGTTGTAATGAATGAACAGTCGGTAGGCTGCGGCTCGTTCACGTTCACTGTAAGCCAGGAACGAACGGCGCTGCTGTCTGGGGGCAAAGAAGCCCAGCACGGAGGATACTTTCCAGGACTGGCCTCGCTGCAAGATGGTGTTGCGCACCCATTCGCCCTGCACCAGGGATGCGTCTCTTTCTGCTTCGCTTCCGTTGTCCCGTCTCTCAGTGGGGAGGGAGTAGGTGATTTCTCCGTCGCCATCGATGCCGGCTTTCCGGGTATCAACCCAAATTTTGAGGGTGTAGGTGCCGGGTTCGGGGACTTCAACCTTGTAGGTAGAACCAGATGAGGCCTTGTGTACGTCCTCACCGGCCGGGGTCTCGCTGCCTTCCGGGAAGAGTTGTACGGCTACCACATCCAGACCGCCGGAGATTTTAATGGAGCAGCTACCTTTTTCGGAGAAGGTGACAGGACCTTCTGCCGTCATGAGTCCCACCACTACGGGACCGTCCATTCTGGCGAAGGCTTTGCCGTATTTCTCACCCATGCTTGCGGGGACGTTGAAAGCGGGGGTGAATGCATCGGCATTCCATTCTTCCGGGTTCCAGCCTCCCGCTGTATCAGCAGTGCCGCCTGGAGCAGTCATCACACTCATGGGGGTTTCCAGACCACAGAACAGCAAGTCGTTGATGACTACTTTGCCGTGTGTTGTGTTGCCCGATACCACTGGGGTGCCTCCGGCAAGAAGATTGTACTGTACCGGGGTCAGTTTGCTGAACCTGGTATCGCGGGCGGCGCAGATTTCCATTTCCTGCCGCAGGTAGTGTGAACCATTGCGTAGAACGGCCCGCCATTTGATGTCCAGGGCTTTGTCCGGGGTTGTGAAGGTGCAGCTGACAGCCACGCCCGGAATCCGCTGTGCTAATTGCGGGTGTTCGTCGTCAGCCTTGAGCCGGACTTCTGTCAGGGTTGAACTCAGCAGGTCTTTGGAGGTGTAGGTGGTGCCGTTCTCCAGGGTAATGGTGAAGAGATGGGTGCCGCTCTGGGCCACTTCCTTTCCGTTGGACATTTTCATGCCATCGAACACAACACCCTTGCCGGCTTTCCGGAAGGAGGCCGAGAACATACGGTTGCTCAGTGTTGCGCTGGCGGTGTCGCACTCAATCTTTGCTGTGCCAGGGTCTTTCCACGGAAACTTCACTTCCGCAACCGCTGTGTGGCTCAAACTCAGACTAAACGTGAGAATTGATATGAGAGTTTTTTTCATGCCCAGCAGGCATTCTAGCAAAATACGAATGTTGTGTACAGTTCAAAATCCACTTACAGGGCAGGTGCCAGCAATCGGCAGCAGTTTGCCAGCTGGCGCACCGCGTAGGGAGCTTTGTACCAGTGCGCCGGGGTGAGTGGCGTGGCATGTGCCATGTCCTCAACCAGCATGTCTGCGACCGCGCCTGTGGATGAAGGGCCGCTCATGAGCAGCGTGAGTTCAAAATTGAGTCGCAGGGAGCGCTCATCCAGATTAGCGGTGCCGATGCTGCAGAGACCGGAATCGACCACGCATACTTTTTCGTGCAGGAACCCGGGTTCATAAGCCAGCATGCGTACACCCGCGGCCAGCATGGGAGGAATGAAGGTGAGCAGTGCCAGCCCGGCGGTGTGGTTGTCGCTGCGTTTCGGAACCAGTATGCGCACATCTACCCCGCGGAGAGCTGCGGCGCACAGGGCAGCCTGCACGGCAGCCGTGGGCACAAAGTAGGGACTTGCCAGCCAGAGCCGCTCGCGGGCGGCCGCTGCCATTTCCAGCAGCGTGAGCTGCCAGGTATTCATGGGACCATCCTCCGGCCCGCTGGGAAGAAGCTGGCAGCTGTGCGGGCCGACCGGCGGGCAGGGGGTGGCCAGGTCATTGATATTCTGGCCCGTGGCTCGTTTCCAGTCATCCGAAAAGCTCAGCTGGCACTGGCTGACTATCGGCCCGCGCAGCGCCAGAAAGGTATCGCGCCAATAGGTGGCCTTGGGCCGCTTCGTGTACTCCAGCCCGATATTGAGACTCCCCAGGTAGGCCAGTTGACCATCGATGACTACCAGTTTCCTGTGGTTGCGGTAGTTGAGTCGCAGAATGGAACTTAACCAGAAGCGCCGTCCGTTCACGGAACTGACCTGCACCCCGGCGCCGCGCAGGTGGCGCAGGTAGCCGGCCGGCAGCTTGTGGGAGCCCACTTCATCGTAAATGACATAGACCTGAACTCCGGCGTGGGCTCGTTCTTCCAGCACGCGGCGCAGCGTTTCGCCCACCAGGTCGTTGCGGATGATAAAGAACTCCACCAGGATGAAGTGGCGTGCCTCTCGAATGGCTGCGAGCATGTCCCGGTAGGTGTCGTTGCCGTCGCGCAGGAGGGTGATATCGTTTCCCTCGCAGGGTGAATAACCGGTGCAGCGGGTCAGGGTGCGCTGCAGTTCCGTGACGGGGGCCGACCAGGCGCCCTGTAATTTCAGAAAAGCCTGGATGCTTTCCCGACTGTGGCGGCTGGTGGTGTTGCGGTGGATTCGTGCAGCCCCCAGAATGATATAGAGGGGAACCACCACGAGTGGCATCAGCGTGAGTCCCATCATCCACGCAATGGTACCTTGAGGAGAATGCGGACGGTTCAGCGCATGCAGCGCCAGCACCACCCCGGTTACGTGCAGCGCACTGAGCAGAATGCCGGATAGCTGCGTGATGAGGTCCATGGTCATTCCTTTTTCGTGGCCTTATCCTTGTTCTGCGGTTCCGGGCTCAGGCTGCTGTCATCAGACTTCAGCTTTTTGCTCAGACCGAACTCCCACTGCGGTGAAACCAGGTCGCCGTACAGGTTGATATCGATGAGGAAGTCAGAAAGAATCGTGATGGGGGAAATCAGCACTGTCGGTACACTGGAAATCCTGGGCCACAGGTCGCCGGTGAGCGTGAGTTTATCCAGGTCGATATCGAGCTGCACACCCACATCCAGGTTGTACCCCTTGGCTTTCATATCGCGGCTGATGAGGTGGCCGTTGGAAATATCAAACTTCGCAAAAGCTTCATCGATGCCGTAGCGCAGGAAATGGTTGGCAAAGGGAAGTTTGTAGGCGGAGTCCTGCATGGTATCAATGGCGCTGCTGCCAGTGTCGAAGAGCGAGCGGATGACTTTGTCTGCCCAGGAGGGCGGGGCTTCTTCCTTCTTCAGCTTCACGCTTTCCTGAAGCTTGGAGAGGTGCCCCGGCATGTCGGAAAGCAGGGCCCCGATGGGGCGGAACAGACCAATCTGCATCAGGTCGCCATCCGTGAGGTGAACCTGGCCATAGCCGCGCACGTCCTCGAGCGTTGGTCTGGCAGCCTGGAATCGTATGTAGCCGTTGCAGGTGGCGGGGGTGAAATCCACTCCGTACGACGCGACAATATCCTTGAGATTCATGTTGCTGGCCACAAAGTAGCCGTCCAGTGTGGTGTGTTTGCCTGCGAAATTGATGCAGAGGGCGCCATTCAGCGCGCCGCCCCAGCATTGGGCATTCATGCGGTCGAGGTAGACATCCACATCGCTGATTTTGATGAACCCGCTGAAGTTGGTAAAGGGAATGGTGGTGCCCAGGAATTTGAATCCGGCCCCGGTGGCGGCTTCTGCGCGGATGAGCCCCTGCATGGGGACCTCGCAGTTGCGGGAAAGCGGGAAAATGCAATAGTCTGTTTCAATATCCACCGGGTCACGCAGGATGATATCCTCCATGAAATGCTGGATGGGGGCGTAGTACATGCCGATGGAGTAGGCCGGGTAGCAGTTACCCTTCAGCTTGTGCAGGGAAATGGTGTTGTTTTCAATGTTGAAGCGGACTGCTTCGCCGGTAATCCGGCTGGTGGTGGCGCCTTTCTTGAAGCCCATGCGTTTCAGCCATGGGCGGTTGTCGTACAGCAGGTCCGGGTTGTTCAGATTGATGCGCAGCCGCTCCGGCAGGGGATTCCCCTGGTCATCCACGCAATCCATCTGCACCAGTACTTCCACACCGCAGTGGCCTTCTTTGACCTTGCTGTAGGGGTTGCTGCTCAGGTCGGTGCGCAGGTATTCCTCTCCGGTGGGATTGCCGTTGGCATCTTCCTTATCGCGGAGGGCTCCCAGGAGGAACTCCATGTCGTACAGCGCGGCATCGCAGAGCGCATGCACGTAGATACCCTTGTCGTAGCGGATGGTGGTGTTGATATTGCTGACCACATTGCGGGTTACGCCCGGGGTGCAGCGGAAGTCGCGCATAATCCAGTGCGCATCGGCATTGTCGATAAGGGCGTTGATGATATTGACCGTGATGGTGTTGTTGCCGGTGATGTGGCATTCTTTCAGCGGGTCGCCGGTTATGTGCAGCTCGGCTTTTCCCAGCTCGTGCCCCAGGTTCACATCGGCCTCGTAGCGCATGCTGCCGTCTGCAGCTGTGGTGAGATTGCCGTCGATGCTGAGCGCCAGGGGAATCTCCATGCCCTTGTGCACGTATACATTGTTGCACACGCGGACCAGCTCGGGAATGTTCACCTGGTAATGGCAATTTTCTACGGCCCCTGTGCTGGTATTAATCAGGGCATTGCCCTGGACTTCTACCAGCTTCGGCAGCTTGAGTTCCGCCAGCGGCTCGCCTCCCCACAGGGGCTTGAGTGAGGCCGCTGGAATACGCATCTTGAGTGCATCGAGCTGGAGCTTTTCATCATCCAGGAGGGTGGCAGTACCCTGAATGGCCAGATTTTCCTCGTCCAGCGAACCGATGATTTCCGCTGCTATCATGTTTTCCGCCGTGTTTTTCAGGGTGAGCCTGGTGTTGCGGATGGTGAAAGATGTGCCGCGAGAGATTTCGAGTACCCCAGCTTCAATATGGGAGTTTTTCTGCATGTTCTGCCATGCGTCCGCCAGGTGAAGCCCCTCGGGAATATCGGCATCCAGATGAATTCCCTTGGCGTTAACGTCCGCATGGGAGAACGAGCCTGCATGCAGCTGAAGGTCGATAGCATCGGATCCCAGCGTTTCTGCCACATTGCCGAATGCCACGGAGATATTAGCCAGATCGGCGGTTGTGTGCAGTTTTTCCAGGCGGGTTGATTTAAACTCGGCGAGCGTAGCACTGGCCCGGAGCGCCGCCCGCTGAATGCTCAGTGCATCGCAAGCCTGCGGGAGTTCCAGCCCATCCAGTTGCACATTCACGACGACATCATCTGCATCGAGGTGCTGTTCTGTGTTGTCAGCCCGACCCAATTTCGCATCCAGTTTAATGTTGCCGATAATGATGTTTTCGCCACTGTAGTCAATGGCCTGAACATCCAGAGTAATGGCCGGAGCCTGGAGCTCTGTATCTCCGAGATTAGTCTTGCCGGTGTTAATCTGGATATGACCGGCACGCACGGTCGGCACCAAATCTTCCACGTGCGTTTTGCCTGGTTCAAAAGGCGCCAGCTGCATGTCTCCCTGCACGCGGATGTGGAGATTATCGTCAAAATCAATTCCTTCCGGCAGGGCGATTTCATCGTCGCCGCTCAAATCTCTGGCCAGAGCCAGCATGGTTTCATCCGGCAGGGAAATGTCAATTTCGGCGTGGCCGGATTCTCCTTCTGCGCTGGCGGTGGCGGAAACGAAACCGTTTTCCATCTGCAGTTTGAAGGCATCCAGGTTGAATCGCCCATCCTGCATGAAGAAGGAGAGAAGCGCGTGTTGCACTGGGGTGCTGCCCACCACCAGGTTGTTGTGTTCTATCTTACCCCGCAGAGTGAATGCATTGAGCGCGTAGTCTTCGGCCAGACTGGCTCTGCCGCTCAGTTCAATGGTGGGGGTGTCATCGTGCCCGGTATTCAGGCGCCTGAGAAATTGCTGCGATTTCTCATCCACATAGTCATAGGCAAGCCGCACGAGGGGGGCCGTGCTTCTGGTGTTGAACTCCAGTTCGCGTGCCTGCCAGTCATATCCGCCTTGCAGTGATACTGTGGTGTCTGGATTAACGGTCCGGAAACTCAATTTGTTGATGGTGACGGTCTGATCTTTCAGGTCAGCGGAGAGCAGGGCATCCTTGATGAGGAAGCGCCCTAATTGATAATCCGGGACAGAGGCGTCCAACTCTGCTCGCCAAGCATCGCGGTGGATAAGAGAAAGTTTGATGTGGGGATGCGATTTCTTATTCCAGTTCTGGCCCTCCAGCTGGCGGCGAAGCTTTTTCAGCTGGTCGCGCAGGTCAGTCAGCTGGTCGGCAGAATCGGCGTTGGCCGGTTCCTCTTCCTGCGCCTTAAGCTCGTTGATGAGCTCTTCTATGTTGTGAATCAGAATGCGCGTTTCAAGGCTGATCTGGTTCAGATTCGCCTTGATGTCCGTGTTGATTCCCTTTCCGTTGCGATGGAATACGGTGTAGATGTCAACATCCTGAACCGCAATGGCATCATCTGCAGCCTCACTCAGCGGAATGTTCAGCGCGCCATCCACCAGGTGAATATTGGCCGGGTAGAATGTGCCGGTGAGCATGCGCGACAGACTGAAAGCCACCTGCACCTTGCGTGTTTTGAGGGCAAGGGGAGCAGCGCCCGGCTGCTCAAGGGTAACTTCCACACCCTCGGCCTTGGCGGCCAGGCCCGAGCTGGGGGAGAGTCGTATTTTTTCAATCTTGAGGTTGATGCCGTTTCGTGCAGCTTCTTCCTCAAGATAGCGCAATGCACAGTCGGGGAGCCCGGCTGTGCAAAGCCAAATAAGAACGGCGATGACCAGCAGAACTCCTGCCAGACACATGCTCGGAAGGAAATTGCCTACGCGTCTGATAGAGAGCTTGCCTGCCATGCGGTGAGGGTGTGGGGAATCAGATTTCCGGGTCGAACTCGCCTTCCGGCAGGGGTGGGGCCTTGGGCAGGTTCTGCTCAATGTCATCCAGAAGATTCACCAGATCCACACCGCGCTGGGCGGAGTTATCGTGCTTGAAGGTGAGCTTCGGGGTGTTGCGCAGCACCACCCGCTTGCTCACCGCGCGCTGAATCTCACCGCGCTTGCGGCTGAGTTTCTCGATAACCTGGGCGGGAGCCATGCGACCCACCACACCGACCCATACGCGGCCTTCCTTGAGGTCTTCCGTAATCTCGACATCCAGAATGGAGACGATGGTTCCGGGCCATTCGAACTCCTTCTGAATGAAGGTGCCGATTTCCCGCTTCATTAGCTCATTCACTTTGTCAAGACGTCGTGTAGCCATGTTTTTTTACAATGTCTGTTTGATTTTCTCCAGGGAGTAGCACTCAATGACGTCGCCCACCTCGTAGTCGTTGTAGTCTGCCAGGCGGATACCGCACTCCAGACCGGCCTTGACTTCCTCCACTTCGTCCTGGAAGCGGCGCAGGGTAGACATCTTGCCGTCGAACACCACCTGACCATCGCGCAGCACGCGGGCTTCGGCCGTGCGGAGCATCTTGCCGTCGGATACGTAGGAACCGGCTGCCTTGCCCTTGTTGAGCTTGAACACCTGCTTGATTTCGGCGTGGCCCAGCACGGTTTCGCGGGTTTCGGGCTCCAGCAGACCGAGCATGGCGTCCTTCACCTGGTCGATCAGCTCGTACACGATGGAGAAAATCTTCACCTGCACGCCTTCGCGCTTCACAGCCTTCACGGCGTTGCTTTCCACCTTCACGTTGAAGCCCAGGATAACGGCATCGGATGAGGAGGCGAGCAGCACGTCGCTCTCAGAAATCGGGCCTGCGGCAGCGCCAATGAACTGGCATTCCACCTTCTCGCTCTCAATGTCCATGATGGCCTTCTTGATGGCCTCCACAGAGCCCTGCACGTCACCCTTCAGGTAGAGCTTCAGCACTGCCTTCTGGGCACCATCGCCCATCATGGCCAGAATGTCTTCCATGCGGGAGCGGCGCGGGGCAGTGAGTCGCTGTTGGCGCAGTTCCTCCAGACGCTCATCGGAAAGGCGGCGGGCGGCGCGGTCGTTCTCCATTTCCACCAGCTCATCGCCCACGTTCGGGGTTTCCAGGAAACCGGAAACTTCGGCAGGCATGCCGGGGGTGGCTTTCTTGATGCGCTGGCCCTTGTCGTCGAGCATGGTTTTAACCTTGCCGGAGTAGGGGCCGCAGATGAAGGGCATGCCGACCTTGAGGGTGCCGCTCTGCACAATGACGGTGGCGGAGCTGCCCTTGCCCTGTTCCATGCGGGCCTCGATGATGGAGGCGCGGCAGTTGGCCTTGGGGTTGGCTTTCAGTTCCAGCACTTCGGCCTGCAGGCAGAGCAGGTCGAGCAGGTCATCGATACCGGAGCCGGTGTGGGCGGAGACGTCCACACACTCAATTTCACCGCCGAAGTCGGTGGGCATGAGGTCGTTCTCCATGAGCTGAGTGCGCACGCGCAGCGGGTCGGCAGCGGGCAGGTCGCACTTGTTCACCGCCACGATGATGGTCTTGCCGGCAGCCTTGGCGTGCATGATGGCTTCTTTCGTCTGCGGCATGATACCGTCGTTCGCAGCCACTACGAGCACCACGATGTCGGTCACGTCGGCACCGCGGGCGCGCATCTCGGTGAAGATGGCGTGGCCGGGTGTGTCGATGAAGGTGAGGGTGTTGCCGGCGTGGTTCACGGTGTAGGCACCGATGTGCTGGGTGATGCCACCGGCCTCACCGGCGGTCACCTTGGTGCGGCGGATGTAGTCGAGCAGGGAGGTCTTGCCGTGGTCCACGTGGCCCATCACGGTGATGATGGGGGTGCGCACCTTCAGGGAATCCTCGGGCTCTTCCTCAACGGCCACTGCCTCGGGTTCCTTGATTTCCTCCACCGGGGCCTTCACGCCGGCTCCTTTTTCGCGGCGCACGCGCTCGTAGGTGAAGCCGTGCTTCTCGCACAGGGCGGCTACCTGGTCGCTGTCCAGCGTGGTGCCGGGGTTGGCAAACACGCCCATGGGCAGCAGTTCGGCAATCAGTTTAAAGGGTTTCATGCCCATGAGCGTAGCCAGGTCAGCCACGGAGATGGGGGCCTTGATGTTCATGACCTTGCCGGCTGCATCATCTGCGGGGGCAGGGGCCGGCTCCGGCGCGGGCGCAGGCTTGGGTGCCGGTGCGGGCTTGGGAGCCGGAGCGGGTGCGGGCTTGGGGTCAGTCGGCTTTTCTGCAGCCGGAGCCTTGCGGGCCGGCTTGCGCGGGGAAAGCAGGTCCAGAGCTTCTTTCTTCGGTGCGCTTTCCCTGGCTGCGGGGGCAGGGGTCTTGGCCGGTGCCTCTTTCGGGGCGCCCCCTTTCTTCTTCTTGCTGCCCCCGATCAAGTCGAGCACGGGGGCTTTTTTCTCATCGTTATTCGCCATGTGTTATAAAAATTGTTCGGGTTGGAATGGAATCAGCAGCTGGCCTGAGCCTTGTTCAGGATGTCCTGGGCTTCATCCTCGGAGATACCCAGTGCCTCCACGAGACTTTCCACGTCGGCGTATTGGGCAATGCCTTCAACCGTGGTGAAACCGCAGGCCACCATGGTTGCAGCCATGGAGTTGGAAATACCCAGGGTCATGGCCAGTTCGCTGGCACCCTCGTTGGCCAGGCTCTTGGCCTGTGCCTTTTCATCATAGGCTTCCACGCGCACATCCCAGCGCTCCTCGGGAGTGGAGATGAGGCGGGCGGTCAGACGCACGTTCTGGCCCTTGCGGCCCTTGGCCTTGGCGGCGGCCTTGTCGTCTTCCACCACCACGGTCACCACGCGGGCGGCCTTGTCCACATTCACCTTGAGCGGCTCGATGGGAGCCAGGGATTCGGTCACGATGGCTGCTTTGTCATCGGTGTATTCAAGAATGTCCACCTTTTCGTGGTTGAGTTCGTTCACCACGTTCTTCACGCGGGCCCCACGCATACCCACGCAGGCGCCGATGGGGTCCACGTTCGGGTCGTTGCTGCGCACCACCATCTTGGTGCGGTAGCCGGCCTCACGCACGATGGTGAGGATATCCACGGTGTGGTCGGCGATTTCCTGCACCTCGTTCTCGAAGAGACGGCGCACCAGGTTGGGGTGGCTGCGGGAAAGGATGAGCTCGCTGCCGCGCACGCCGTCGCGCACTTCCACCACGTAGAAGCGCATGCGGTCGCCGCTGTTGTATTCCTCGCCGGGAATGCGCTGGCGCAGGGGTACCAGACCTTCGTACTTCTCCACCTCCACGATGACATCGCCCTTGTCGTAGCGCTTCACGGTGCCGGTCACCACTTCACCGGCGCGGTCGCGGAAGGCCTCGGCCAGCATTTCCTGCTCAGCCTTGCGGATGCGCTGCTGCATGGTCTGGCGGGCGGTCTGCACGGCGATGCGGCCGAAATCCTTGGGGGTGATGTTCACGCTGATGATATCACCCGGCTGGTAGGTCTTGCCCTTCTTGGCTCCGGCGGCCTGGGCCACGGAAAGCTTCACTTCATTGAAGGCATCGGTCAGCAGTTCATCTTCCACCACAACCATGTCGGCCTTAATCTTGACCGTGCCCTTCTGCGGGTTCACCACAGCGTGGATGTTGTTGATGCGGTCGGCACCGGCCACCATCTTGGAGTAGGCGGTGATGAACGAGGCTTCGAGAGCCTGGATGACTCGCTCGCGGGTCAGGTCCTTTTCGCGAACGTAGAAATCAATCAGGGCGGAGATATCGGTGGTGGCCATTTTGCTTGTCTTGTTGGTGGGGTGATTTGCTGTTTGTTGCCGTGTACAAAAAAAGAGCGGGTCCCAGACCCGCCCCAATCTCATAACGGACCGGAACTTGTACGCGCGCATTATAGGCGCGTGCTCCCGCCCTGTCAAGCATTTTGTGTTGCGCTGACTCTATTTTGCAGATTGTATCAAGCGCTTATGCAACGCCGCGGCCACGGCTTCGGGCTCGTTGCCGGTTTCGCTCAGGCGGGTGAAGTGGGTGGCATCCGCATAGTGCACCACATGCAGGGTGAGACTGTCATCTGCGTTGATTTCGGCATAGCCTCCCACCGGAACCGAGCAGTCGGCCTGCAGCAGGTTCAGGAAGGCTCGCTCGCAGGAAATGCTGCGGAAGGTTGCCTCGTGGTTCACTTTGCTGATTATTGCCAGGGCTGCAGCGTCATCTTTACGGCATTCCAGGGCAATGGCGCCCTGGCCCAGGGCTGGCGGAAAATCTTCCACCGGCAGCCCTACGACTCGCACCGGGGTGCCGCTCACCTCAAAGGTATCGCTCGGGTAGCCCAGTCGGTTCAGGCCTGCGCGGGCCAGCAGCGTGGCCGATACCTCCGGATTCTCCACCATTTTGCGCAGCCGGGTGGCCACATTGCCGCGCACCGGCACGGTGCGGGCGCTGCCGCCCCAGTAGGTATGCACCAGGTGGCTGCGGCGCACGCTGCCGGTGGCAATGACCAGCCGGCTTTCATCTGCATCCGTTTTCATGACCAGCACATCCTGAATGTTCTCACGCGGCAGCACCGCCGCCAGTGCGAAGCGTTCGTCCAGCACGCCGGGCATATCCTTCAGGCTGTGCACGGCGCAGTCAATCTCACCGGCGGCCAGGGCTTCCTCAATCGCGGCGATGAAGACACCCTTGTCGCCCGTGTTGGTGGCAGCATTTACCATGTGCAGCGGAATATCCGTGCGCTGGTCGCCCGCAGTGGAGATAATCCTGATTTCGCACTCCAGCCCGGGATTTGCGGCTTTCATCGCAGCAATGGCCTGGTGCGTCTGCGCCAGTGCAAGTTCACTACCACGGGTTCCGATGCGGAGAATGCTGCTACTCATGCCCCGCATTCTACCCCAGCCCGCCAGCCATTGCAACCGCTAAGCCTGACAGCAGTAAATGCACGTTCGTTGTTCATGGTGCATGGAACTGAAGTCACGTGCTAAAAAAACGAGGTGAGACTGGTGTGCCTCACCTCGTGTCAATTGCTTGAGCTGTGTCAGAACGCCCAGCCAAGGCCAATGCCGGCGCTCGTGCCAAACTGCTGGTCAGAGCGATACCCGCTCGGCCAGTTGGGCGTAGTCCATACGCCTCGGACACCGGCTGAACCAGTAATATACATGTTGGTAGTAAGGTCGTATTTCAATCCGATTTCGGCTGAGTAGGAAAGCCCGACATCGTCGGCACTGCCTTTTGTGTATCTGTAACCGTCTTCTCCCCCCATCTCTTCACTAATGGCGGTCATCTCCGTGCGCCCCCATCCGACATTGGCTCCGGTGAACCAGGAAAGCTTCCCGAAAAGAGGGGCGGTATAACGCACACCCCCGCTTATGGCCCAATTGGTGATTTCGGACTTTTCACGGAAGTATTCGTCGGGGCCCTCAATCTCCGCATAGCGTCCGCTTCCATAAGCCCAGGAGAATCTGAGGGTTGCGGCCCAGTTAGTGTTGATGTTATAGATTGCCGTTATATCAATTCCCATGGTGTTGATGTTGTGGTGCCAGTCGTCGGCATCTGCCATGGTCCACGTGTGCACACCTGCGATTTCAACAGCCCAGGGACTGGGCTGAGCTGGCTGTTCAACCTGCGCCAGCGGCGCTGTGATATCACCGGCCATGGCGGGAATGACAAGCGCGAGCATGAGTAAGGACTTTCTCATATGGCTGTATACGATTTGAAGGTTATCAACCTGACAATTAACATGTTTTGATGCGTAAATCAAGCACTAAACATGAAAAACTTCTTTCCGATACATGTGGCTTCGCGATGAAGAGCAGGATGGAAATGTTTTCGTGTGCGAAACGGAGCTTACTCCTCCGTTGTCTCAGACTCAGCCATTTTTATCAGAAATGACTGCGTGGACTGAATAGCATCGGTAATCCATTCGGCCTCATTCTGCACATTCCTGACCACTACTCTGGAAAAGCGGGTGTGGGGCTGAATCATCCGCACAGAACGCCCGCTCAGCATGAAATAGGCCAGCACCTTGCCATCGGCATCAATGGCGCGCAGATGCGGGTAGGCAAAGGTGTAGGGCTCGCCGTAAGGTGACTGATGGTTGTGGAAAAGAGAATCGCGGACGCTTTGCTTGTCTACATTGATAATGGGGCACTTGACGTTGAGTCGTCGGCAGCGTCCCGGAATATTGGTGGCGGAACCGAATCGCCGGGATTTCTGGTATCTTGCCGCATCTTCTCTGGTATAATTCACGTACAGAATGAGTTCTGCGCCGCTCCCCTTCATTTGGTTGTGGAGCCCGGCAAGGAAATCGGTTGCCCGGTTGAAATCTTCGTTTGAATAGATGTTGTTCAGGTAATGCAGGTAATAGACCTTGGCTGTGCTGTCGTATTGCGGTTCGTTGAGCATCACGTCCTTTTTCTGCCTGTTTTTTTCGATAAACGCCGGAACTTTCTGAAGCTCCCTGCTTGCAGCCGGAGCTGCTATGGCATGGCCGCTGAGGGCGATAACAGAAACGCACATCAGGGCGAGTGTGCGGAATATACGGTGGGGCATGTTGGTTTGTCGGGTGGTTTTCATGTCTTCACCCATATAGACGGAGCAGCCATTCAACTTTATTGCCGTTCCGCCAATTATTTTCAAATTTCCTTCATATGCGCAGGTTATGCACTATTTGCTTGCTGGGTCGGAGCGGATATGTTTTAATGCAGAAATGAATATTGCAGAGTCCATCATCATGATTGGAGCAGGCTTGCTGTTTATGCTGGCCATGTTTTTGCTGGCGCCTTATATTACGGGCATTGATGCCCTTGAGATGACCTTTGCTGTTCTCGCAATCTTGTTCTTTATCACGACGGGCTTTTTATTCTTTCGCTTTGCCTGGCGTCTTATTTTTCGTGGACGATAAATAGATGAACAAAGCATACCTGAAATTCGGTGTATTCTGTGGCATCTGGCTTGCCTTGCTGTTCCTCGTGTTTCCTGGCGCGGATAAATGGGATATCAAGAGTGGAGAGCTGAGCAGCTCCGCTTCTGCGGTGCATCCTCTCACGGGGGTCAGCGCCCATACCCCGCTGTTGCGGGTGGAGGAGACCGCATCGCCCGCCGGAAAAAATTACACAAGTCACGGAGTTCTGGGCTTCATGCCGGTGGACGTGAAACTGGATGGCTATCCTTTGGCACACGCCGGTGACAGTCGTTTCGTGCATCATCTGGTGTACGGGGGCCTGGAGGAACAATGCGTCCCCCTCGAACTGACGCCTGATAGGGTGAGCCTCCAACCCGGCTGGGGCGTGCAGAGCATGGAGCGGAATAAGCTCTCCCTGCTTGCTCCGGATGGCAGCCTCCTCTGCTACGAATATTTCACTTTGCCACAGAATACGGAGGTGTTTTATTCAGGGGAGGTGAAGGAGGGAAAATTAACCGTTTTCGTGTACAAAACGGAGAGGTATAACACTGCGTACGCCTTGGAAGCGAGAAAAGAATCGTTGGAAACCATGTACCGGATTTATCGGGATGAGGATGTGGCGTTCTTCATCTTGCTTCGCCTCCTCCTCCTGCTCATGGTGTTCCTGGTTGGCTTGGTGTTCTGTGTGCGCCTCTGGCCGTTTACTGGTAAATATCCACGCCGAGGCGTTGCATGTCAGTAAGCGAAACGGCGCAGGGGTCCGGGGCGACCCAGTGGCCGGGTACCAGCTCGCGGGGGGTAAGGTCCATGCCGATTGTGGCATCCAGATAGGGGTGGTTGATGCGGCGGCCGAAGGCGCTGCCCGGTGGCGGGTCGATGGGAGAGGGCACATCCCCCGGCAGAATAGGTGTATATTGCCGCTGGGTGGGATCCGGAATCGGGATGGCGGAGAGCAGGGCGCGGGTGTAGGCGTGGCAGGGGTGGTCGTAGAGCCGGTCCGCATCTGCCATTTCCACAATCTTGCCCATGTACATGACCGCCACGCGGTCCGAAATATGCCGCACCACGGATAAATCGTGCGAAATGAAAAGGTAGGAAAGGTTCAGTTCCTGCTGCAGGTTGAGCAGCAGGTTGAGCACCTGGCTCTGCACCGAGACATCCAGCGCGCTCACGGGTTCATCCAGCACCAGCAGCTTCGGCCCCATGGCCAGGGCGCGGGCAATCCCGATGCGCTGGCGCTGCCCGCCGGAGAACTCATGCGGGAATTTCTCCAGAGCGGTGGAGGGAAGCCCCACCAGGTCCAGCAGGGCGGCCACACGGCGCCGCCGGCTGGCATACGTACCCAGACCGTGAATTTCCAGCGGTTCGGAGATGATGTGGCGCACGGTCATGCGCGGATTCAGAGACCCCGCCGGGTCCTGGAACACCATCTGCACCTTGCGGCGGATATTGCGCAAGCGCCACTGCGCGCGGTGTGTTATATTGTGGCGCATGAAGCGGATGGTGCCGGAGGTGGGCTCCAGCAGGCGCACAATGCAGCGGCCGATGGTGCTTTTGCCGCAGCCGCTCTCGCCCACAAGCCCCAGGGTTTCGCCCGGCGCAATGCTCAGCGAAACATCATCCACCGCTTTCAGCGTGCCCACGCGCCGGCCAAAGACTCCGCCACGCACAGGGAAGTGCATGCAAAGCTTCGATATCTCCAGAATATTTTCCATGGCGCGTGCGGATTCCCCAGCACTTTAACATCTTCTGCCACCTTTGGCAAGCCAATACCCGGTGTTTTATACTTTTGGGGCGGTCTTTCAGTGTGTGCAGTCCGCAAAGCCGTGGGTGCGGAAAATTTCCCGCACGGCATTGGTGAGCTCCGGCTCCGGCGGCTCCACATCCATAAGCGGGTACTCCAGCTCCAGCTCGCCCCACTTGAACTTGCCCATCTGGTGGAAGGGCAGCACATCCACCCGCTGCACATTGCCCAGCCCGGCAGCATAGCGGGCCAGGGCGGTGATATCCACCAGCTGGTCGGTGAGCCCCGGCACCAGCACATAGCGCAGCCACATGGGGATGCCGCGTGCGGCCAGTTTCTCCGCAAAATCCAGCGTGGGCTGCAGGGGCTGCCCGGTCACTTTCCTGTATTGCTCCGGGTTCCAGGCCTTGATATCCAGCAGCACCAGGTCGGTATCGGCCAGAAGGGCATCATCGGCATTGCAGCCGAGGTGGCCGGAAGTATCGATGCAGGTGTGCAGCCCCATTTCCTTGCAGCCGCGGAGCAGGGCGCGGGTGAAATCCGGCTGGAAGAGCGGGTCGCCGCCGCTGATGGTCACGCCGCCGCCCGCATTCTTCAGGAAGGTGGCGTAGCGGCCGATTTCCTCCAGCATATCTTCCACGCTGCGCTCCTTGCCACGGCGCTTGAACGAAGTATCCGGGTTGTGGCAGTACTGGCAGCGCAGGCTGCACCCGGCCAGAAACACAATGAAACGGATGCCCGGTCCATCGACCGTGCCGCAGGATTCTACTGAATGAACAAGACCAGTGAGAGATGCTATTGTCATGGGACTGTTAACCGTGAAATTCTGGGCCATATGCATAATTTTGTCAAGTTTGAATCTGTGTAAATCGGGAATCCTATTCCCGATTTGTATAAAAAAGAGACAAAATGAAGGTGAAATTTATGCAAATCGGGAATTGGATTCCTGATTTGCATAAAACTTCCTTATTTTCGGAGGCCGTTTCAGGGCGTGGAAAGCTCGCCCGCGGCGCGGCGTTCTGCCAGGATGCGGTCGGTCAAGGTGATTGCTGCGGAGCAGAAGTACCGCTTGTCCCACACCTCTCGACAATGCGCTCGGAGCTCATCTTTGCTCTGCACGCTGAGGGCTCGTTGTCGTACGCTTTCGAGGTAGCATGCCACTTTTTCCTCGTGGCGCCGGGCTCCTTCTGCCTCTTCTTCAAGCCTGCGGTGCAGAATTGAATTTCTCGCGTCGCGTCATGGGGCAGCCGTATCTCAGTTTCTTTTCCTTCTTGAGGGTGTTGTTATTCTATTGAGTTGTCCGGCGTTTACCCTTGCTTCTTCATTCCTGCCTGGCGGCAGGGGAAAGAGGCGGGACTGAAAATCCCGTGCTTCGATAGGAGGCTGTTTTCGAGCTTGAATGGGCTTAATGGTGGTATTATAGTGTTGGTATGAGACCGCGCTGATTGACAGCCTGCAGCAGGAAGCCCGGGAGTGATGCCCGGGCTTCCGTGTGGGGTTGCATGTTATCAGCAGGGGACGATTCTTGCTTTTATGCCCAGGGGGCAGGAGAGCAGGGATACGGCGACGGCGGATTCGGGGAGGTCGAGGGCTGCGCCCACATGCTTGCGGTAGGCGGTCATCTGGCTGGTGTATTCTTTCTTCAGCGTGTCGTATGATTCCTCTTTGTCGGGGGCGAGCTGGTTGGTCTTGAAGTCGATGATGTGGGCGGCTGTCGCTTTGCCCTGGGCGTCGACGGTGATGACGAGGCGGTCGATGGTGCCGGAAAGCCATTCGTTCTTATCAGTGATGGCTTCGAGCGGCTGCTCGTTGTAGACTTCCTGCTTGGATTTGCTGGTGAAGAGAGCGGCGATTTCGGGCTGCTGCAGGGCAGTGGAGACCACTTTCTGAGCTTCGGTCTGCGGCTTCGAGAACCATGCGGGCAGGGTCGCATCCAGCCAGGTGATTTCCTCCCAGCAGGTGTGAACCAGTGTGCCGAACTCGGCGCCTGCGTTGTTTTCCTGAAGTAAGTGTTCAGCCGGAACGGACGTGGTGCCGGGCATGGCAGAGGGAGAGACGCGTGCGCGGTTCCTGCGGACCATGCCGAGCGGCAGCCTGGTGGCCGTTTTCGTTTCCTGTGCCTTGTTTACAGCGCAAGAGAGGGGCCAGTCTGCCTGACCGAATTCTACCGGAGCATCGGGTGCCGGAGAGAAGTTGTTTTGAAGCAGGGCATTCAGAATCCAATCGGACTCCTTGTCGATGAGCTTTTCTGATTCCGGTAGCAGGAGATAGTTGGCGTAACGCGCACGCGTGAGCGCCACGTACATGAGATTATAACTGTCATCCCGGCGTGCGCGTTTCCATTTTTCCTCACATTCCAGCAGCTGCGGCCACGCCTTGCGTTCCTCAGCCTTGCCTGGATGAACGAGAATCCCCTCCTGATCATCGGAAATGAAATAGGGAATTCCTTCTGCTCGGGGCTGGTCAACAGCTTTGGACCCCAGGAAGGGCAGGATGACGGCGTCAAACTCCGCGCCTTTACTCTTGTGCATGGTCATCACCTGCACATATTGGAGCGAGCCGTTTTCCTTGCGGCAGCAGGTGCGCATGTGCAACACCCATTCATCAAGAGAGCCTCCGACCGCATCGAAGGCAACAGCCTCTTCTAGCCATTCATGGAGCATGCGGTCTTCCTGGTGTTGAAGCAGGTTTTCTGCCAGTTTGAGAATGATGGCGGCATAGCCCTGGTCATTAAGCATCTGCCGCCAGTATTTCCAGAGATTTCCCCGGTCTGCTTTACCGGAAACCTGATTGCCGCTGAGCGGGGAGATGGCCCACACGTGATAGCGGTAATCATCTGCCGGTTCTTTGAGCCACATGAAGAAGGAGAGCAGCATTTCCCCCAGCGGCGAGGCTTCGACAATGGGTGAGTCCTCCACCAGCTGCACCGGAATTTCCGGTTTATAGCGGCGGAGCCAGGCCTCAATTGCACGGGCATGCGCCCCTTTGCGCACCAGGATAGCCACGCTGATACCGTTACGCAGCTGTCGCTGGTGATTACCTGCCGGCTCGGTCAGTTCCTCCAGAATGCCGCCTATGGCCTCACAGGCGTGTTGAAGGGTAGCATCTGCATTGCCCGCCGGTAAGGTCTGCACGCGCACATAACCTTGCATGCTGCTGTTTGCAGAGTGGGCTTTCTGCTGGGAAAACTCGTTATCGACCTCGGGCAGGGAGCCAAACACCATGTTGGTGAAATTCATGATTTCCGGCACCGAGCGGCGGCTTTCGACCAGGGTGGAATTGGTGAGAACCTGTTTCTGCCAGTCGAAACCATCATTGTCCGGCAGAGTGCCGCGCAGTTGTTCGAATAATCTGGATGAAGCCCCGCGGAAGCTGTAGATGCTCTGCTTCTTATCTCCTACTACAAAGAGCGATTTGTCCGGATATTGTGCATTTTCTTTCAGCAGGTTGCTCAGAATTTCCCACTGCACAGGGTCCGTATCCTGGAATTCATCAAGCATCCAGTGGTCCAGCCTGGTAATGAGCTGGAGCGCAATGCCGGATTCTTCGCCATTTGCATTACAGCCCAGAAGCTGCCTGGCCCCCTGTTTGATGTCATCAAAGGTGCAGAACCCCTCGTCCAGCACGCATTTGCGATAGGCTGTGTAATATTTTTGCAGCAGTTCGTGCATGGCCGTGGAACGCTCCTGCACATTGCGCAGGAAAAGGTTGTTGTATTGCTGCCACAGCTCCTGAATGATGTGTCGTATCTGATTGTCAATATCTTGCTCGTCTGGAGGGGGTAGATAGTCTTCATCGCCATGGAGCCATGCAGAGAAAGATGGCGATGGCGCGAAAGTTCCGGTCCTGATTTTATCGGCCACGGTTGCAAAACTCCGTTTGGCATTACTTCTGGTTTTTTTCCAGCTTATTGCTGCCACGAGCTCATTGATTTTCTGCTGGCTGGCTTCAAAATCTTCGTTTATTAATAATGGTGCGTCACTGCAATCGGGCAGGTTGAATGGTACCGTATTGCCCCAGGGGCTTTGCTGAGGAAAATCCTTGTACAGACTCAGGTAGGTGTTCACATTCTGCTCCAGTATATCGAGAAGGGGACCTCCTTTATCCTCAGCTATGCTGGCAAGCAGGGAGATGAGGGCGGATTCGTGGTGCGAGGATTTTTCGCTTTCGGCCAGCATGGCCAGCAGGGCGGTGCGGGTGGCGCGTTGCTGCTGCAGGGCGTTCATCGGGGTGACACTGCTCAGCCCGGCGCGGTGCAAATCTGCGGACACGACACGGTTGAAGAAACTATCCAGCGTGGAGAGCTGCAGCTCTGATATCTTGCTGAGCACTCGTACCAGTAGTCCGGCAAAGAAATCGGCGTGGAGCCGGGGCAGTTCGGGTTCGCCCGGTTGGGGAATGATTTGCTCTGGGTAGCATTTCTGCGCAACTGCGCGTTTCAGCATGGGGATTGCGGCAGGGAAAAGCGCCACCGGATTGGATGATGGCGTGAGGTTCCAGTCCGCATCGAGATGTAAACCTGTCCAGGTTTCCCACACGCGTGCAGCCAGAGCATTGCGTTCCGGGATGTCTCGGTCGGGTTTGTTCAGGGCTCCATCGGAAAGAGCCTGAAAAATGCGGTTGCGGAATTCGCCGGCGGCCTTTTTGGTAAAGGTAAGGGCAATCATTTTTTCGGGCTTGGCTCCCAGCGCCAGCAGTGCCACATAGCGCGAAGTGAGCTGAAAGGTTTTGCCGGTACCAGCCGAGGCCGCAATGAGGTTGCCAGTGATGCGATTGAAGGAGGAATGATTCATGAGGGTAATCAGTTATTGACTGGGGGCGTGGCGAGAGGGGGGAGGGAGCACATGATGCGGGGGTCTGAATCTTTGTGGATGCAGAGAGATCCGAAGTTATCGTAACTCAGGCTTCGGCCAAGCGATTCTGCGGTGTACAGACAGAGCCCATCACGCATAAGCCCCGCTGCGGCTTTTACGCAGTCCATGGCTTGCTCGTGAAGTTCTCGTGTCATGGCAGATTTGGATTCCAGCCCGGACATGGGGGTGTATTTCACCTCTCCCGGTTTGTTGCGTGGCATGTTGTAGAATCCGCATTCCGGCAGGGAGGTGAGGAGACACAGGTTTCGCAGGGCTTCTGCATACAGCGGCAGCTGCACGCTGCTCCATCGGTACCAGTCTCCTTTATTATCTTTGAGGATGAGTGATTCAGGCATGTAGCGGCGGTACATGCCGGCGGCTGAGTCTGTCAGCTTTTCCCAGTGTGTTTTTCGTGGATCTGAGGCGTTGGTCTTGTAATCAATTACCCGCATGCGTCCGTCACGGTGGCGGTCCACCCGGTCTACCCGCATATCGAAAAGCAGGGGTGGGCCTCCATTTTCCAAAGGAAGTTCCAAAATGAGCTGTTCCTCGCATTTGATGACTTCCCAGCCATCGCACAAATCAGCAGCGTGCAGGAGGGCAAATGCCTGCACCGTCTTGCAGATGTTTCGCTGCAGAATGCTGATGGGAGCGGGGAGTGCTGCGGATTCATAGCCGTATAGCTCTGCAATGTGCGCTTTTGTGCGCTCGGTGGCGTAGGTTGCAATGCCTGCTGCCAGGGTGTCAGTATCAGTTCCCTTGTCCGCACTGGCATAGCGGGTGGTGATGTCTTGCAGGATGGCATGCAGCAGGGTGCCATATTCGGCGGCATCCGGTTCTGATTTGTGCTCCTCGAGCGCATCGCCCGGGGCGATTTTCAGCAGCTTCTTGAGCCAGAATCGCAGCGGGCAGTTCAGAAAGTCCTTGATGGCAGAAGGAGAGAAGGTTCTGCCTGGGTCGGCGTAAGGGTTCGGGATGCCCGGGGCAATGAGATCCACCGGTTCCATGCCTATGCCCGGCAGCATGTCGTATTCCGGGGTGATGAGGGGAAGTTGTCCGTAGGGGGCATGACCGTTGTTTTCCTGTGGGGCGGTAAAGAGCCAGGCAACACGCTGTGCCGTTTCTGCAGGGCTGTTGCATCTGAGCAGCAGAGGGGAGGGGGCGATGGGGGTGCCGTCTGGTGCGCAGGCTGCAAGCACAAATTGCACTTTCCCAGCCGGGCGGCTGTGCAGCAGCGCGGTGAGCAGAAAACTGTCGCGGGCGGTGCGGGTCGCATCGTTTGTCATGCCCAGAAACGCACGGTAGGCTTGGGGTAGATAAGCATCAACAGGCATGCGTTCGGGCACACACCCATCGTGCATGCCTGCAATGATCAGCCGGGGCTCGCGGGTGAAACTGAGCTCGCGCCAGCCCCGCAGGTTGATGGAGTTGCTGCGTTCCCCGGCACCCTCGAGGATGCCCCCTGCCTGTTTCTGCATTATGTGCGCCATGAGCAGCAGAGCCGTTTGAGGGGAGCATGGGATATCGCGATTTGCCACCAGATTGGCGGCTTCATCCAGCAGCCCGCAAAGGATGCGGCAGGCTTGCTTCTGTTCCGGGGCTGAAAGTACTCGCTGCAAGGCGGCGGCCAGCTTGCGCAGGCGATTTGGCATCTGCTTTTCACTGGTGCAATCATCCAGTAGAATCAACACGTCCTCTGTGTATTGGAGGTAGCTGCGGATTTGCCCGGATTTCCACGGGGCGGGGGGGGCATCCTGCATACGGTGCATCAGATGGCGCAGATGCCTGGTGCTGCTGGGAAGGTGCTTGTTGCAGAGCTCTGTGAGAAAGTGATTGAATGAACGCTGGACTTCTTGCTGACCCAGGATGCACTGAAGAGTATAATTCCTCAGCAGGGTGAGTATATCTTCCATCGAGTTGCTTGTGAGGGGGGCATCTGCATTGTGAACAGCCAACGCATCGCGAAGCTGCAGGAAAAGTTGCCCGGCTTCTGTGGCCATCAGAGAACGCCCTTCTGGCATATTAATTTGCCATTCCGGCCGGAATGCGCTTACCAGCATTGGCGAGAGTGCATTGTCACAGGATGCGAGCACCACTTCATCGGAATGGCAACCGCCGGCCAGTTCCCGCACTTTCTCTCCGAATGCAGAGGCGCTGCCAGTGATGTGTATCACGTTGCTTGCACTGATGGCATGGGTCATTTCTACCGGATGAACCATGAGTGGAATGTCAATCGGACATTCGCTCCACCCCATGCCGGCATGGGGACCAATGGCGATTGTGGGAAGCGGTTGGCCGTATGTATCGAAACGCTCGGCTTCGTGTGCGGGCGCATTGACCCAGATTTGCACACTTGCGCTTCCGGTGTCGGCCAGCCGCTGCAGATACAGGCGGTTGAGGGGGGAAAGCTCGGGAACACAGGCGATGATGAGCAGACCGCGTGGGCGGGGATTTTCCAGCTCGTCGGCCCGGGCTTGTTCTGCCGGAAGGAGGTTCCAGCGCTCCAGCTGTGCATCTACGCCTGCGAAAGCGGCGCGTAGCGCCTGCCATCGCTCCTGCTCATAGCGGAGGGTGTTTTCCCATGCTTCATCCGGTTCCTGAAGGTGGTCTCGCACAAAATTACGGGCAGTGCCGTCTTCCCACTCGGGTGAGCGAGCTTCCTGCTCAAGCTGCTTGCGGACTTGCTGCATCTGGGTGGTGACATCCAGCAGCCATTGCAGAGGTTTATCTCCCATGGATTCGCCGAGCACGTGCAGCCAGGCTGCTGCTGTTTCCATTTCGCTGGCAACGTGTGAGCCTTGGCTGGGTATCAGGTGACCCGCCAGCGTGATGGTGGGCATCAGAAGTGCCTTGCCAGCTTTTTCTGCCATATATTCGCGCAGTCGGCGGCCGCTGCCTGCGGTCGGCACCACTACGGTGGCGCGGCGGTATTGCGCAGCGGTCTGCGGGTTGGTAAGCCCTTCGAGGAGTTTCTCTGCAACGAGTTCGATGGCGGGCTTATCCCAGCCCAAAAAGTGGAGTTCGGGGGTATTCATGGGGGCGGTGATACTCTAGCATATTCCCTGCTTTATTGCAAGAAAACGGACATAAAAACAGCAGCAATCAACTTTCGTTGATTGCTGCAGGTTTGGGGTAAACAGAATCAGCCTCAGCGCGTGTGGAAGGTGCGGCTGATCACTTCACGCTGCTGCTCGGGGGTGAGCTTGATGAAGTTCACAGCGTAGCCGGACACGCGGATGGTGAGCTGCGGGTATTTCTCCGGGTGCTCCATGGCATCGATGAGGGTTTCACGCTCCAGCACGTTCACGTTGATGTGGTGACCGGTGGCGGCGAAGTAGGCATCCAGCAGGGAGACCAGCTTGGTCTCGCGCTCGGCCTCGTCCTTGCCCAGTGCGCCGGGCACGATGGAGAAGGTGTAGGAGATGCCGTCCTGGCTGTCGTCGTAGTTGAGCTTGGCCACGGAGAGCATGGAAGCCACAGCGCCGTTCTTGTCGCGGCCGTGCATGGGGTTGGCACCCGGGGCAAAGGGCTCGCCGGCGCGGCGGCCGTCGGGCGTGTTGCCGGTCTTCTTGCCGTACACCACGTTGGAGGTGATGGTGAGCACAGACTGGGTGGGCATGGAGTCGCGGTAGGTGTGCAGCTTGCGCAGCTTGTTCATGAAGTTCGTGACCAGAGCCTCGGCGATTTCGTCCACGCGGGGGTCGTTGTTGCCGTAGCAGGGGAACTCACCCTCGGTCTCGAAGTCGGTGATGAGACCTTCCTCGTTGCGGATGCACTTGACCTTGGCGTACTTGATGGCGGACAGGGAGTCGGCGGCCACGGAGAGACCAGCGATACCGCAGGCCATGGTGCGCAGGATTTCCGGGTCGTGCAGAGCCATCTCGATGCGCTCGTAGCAGTACTTGTCGTGCATGTAGTGGATGATGTTGAGGGCATCCACGTAGGTCTTGGCGAGCCAGTCCTGCATGTTGTCGAAGAGCTCCATCACCTTGTCGTACTCGAGGTATTCACCCTCGTAGCGCGGGGCGGGCGGGGTCACCTGCTTGCCCTTCACTTCGTCCATACCGCCGTTGAGCGAGTAGAGGAGGCACTTGGCCAGGTTGGCGCGGGCGCCGAAGAACTGCATCTGCTTGCCGATGCGCATGGCGGACACGCAGCAGGCGATGCCGTAGTCATCGCCCCAGTACGGGCGCATCAGGTCATCGTTCTCATACTGCACGGAGGAGGTCTCGATGGAAACCTTGGCACAGAACTTCTTGAAGCCTTCCGGCAGGGCGGTGGACCACAGCACGGTCAGGTTCGGCTCGGGTGCCGGCCCCAGGTTGTACAGGGTCTGCAGCATGCGGAAGGAGCTGCGGGTCACCAGCGTGCGGCCGTCTTCGCCCATACCGCCGATGGATTCGGTCACCCAGGTGGGGTCGCCGGAGAACAGGCTGTTGTACTCGGGGGTGCGGATGAAGCGCACCATGCGCAGCTTCATCACGAACTGGTCCATGAGTTCCTGAATCTCGGCTTCGGTGATGGTGCCATTGGCCAGGTCGCGCTCGAAGTAGATATCCAGGAAGGTGGATACGCGGCCCAGGGACATGGCGGCGCCGTTCTGTTCCTTCACGGCAGCCAGGTAGCCCAGGTAGGTCCACTGCACGGCCTCGCGGGAGTTGGTGGCCGGGCGGCTCAGGTCGCAGCCGTAGCTCTTACCCATTTCTGCCAGTTCGGCCAGGGCGCGAATCTGTTCGTTCATTTCCTCGCGCAGGCGGATGGTGGCATCCGTCATCACGCCGGCTTCGCGGTCCTTCAGGTCCTTGCGGCGGGCGGCAATGAGCTTGTCCGTGCCGTAAAGGGCCACGCGGCGGTAGTCACCGATGATTCGGCCGCGGCCGTAGGCATCCGGCAGACCGGTGATGATACCGGCGGAGCGGGCGGCGCGGATATCGCTGGTGTAGGCATCGAACACGCCTTCGTTGTGCGTCTTGCGGATGCGGCCGAAGAATTCGGCGGTGTGCGGGCACATCTGCAGCCCATAGGATTCCAGCGCCTTCATGGCCATGCGCAGACCACCGAAGGGCATGAGCGCGCGCTTCAGCGGGGCATCTGTCTGCAGACCCACAATCTTCTCGCGAGCCTGGTCGATGTAGCCGGGAGCGTGGGAAACAATGGTGGAAACCACCTCGGTGTCGGCGTCGAGCAGACCGCCGGCGTCAATCTCCTTCTTCATGAGGTCTTTCACCTCATCCCACAGAGCCGTAGTGTCTTCTGTAGGTCCGGCAAGGAAATCGCCCTCGCCGGTGTAGGGGGTGTAGTTCAGCTGAATGAAATCACGGACGTTGATGGACTCGGTCCATACGCCGGTCTTGAAGCCCTGCCAGGGGTCTACCTGGCAGCCGCAATCCTGGGGTGTTGCTGTGTCTGTCATAAAAATAGCTTGGTTTGGAGTTGTTCTTCGCCGGGAGGGCCTTCCCGACTCTCCACCAACATGGGTATTCTAACTCCCACAAGTGGATAAGTCAAGAGGCTTTCCTCCGAATTTCGCGGATTCAACGCGAACCCGACTTTCGTTCATAATAGTTATCTGGAATTATTCTAACGAAATGATAAGCTTTGTCAAGTGGAATCATTCTAAAAATAATCACAGTATAAAAAAAGGCGCCGCCGTGCTGACAGCGCCTGGTTTGAAATGATGCACCTTGGCTTATTTGCAGAGCCCCTGCACCTGGAGGAGGGCATCAGGGTTAGGGTCGCGGCCCATGAAGTTGCGGTAAATTTCAGCGGCGGACTGGCTGTCGCCCTTGGAAAGGATTTCGTTGCGGAAATCGGAGCCGGTCTTGCGATTCATCACGCCCTCGTTGCGGAATCGGGAGTAGGCATCGGCCGCGAGCACCTCGGCCCACTTGTAGGAATAGTAGCCGGCGCAGTAGCCGCCGGTGATGCAGTGGCGCAGGGTGCGCATGATGGAGTTGCCCGGCACGGTGTAGGCAATCTGCCAGTCGTTGAGCAGTTCGCGGGTGGCGGCATCCAGCTCCTTGCCCTTGAACTTTTCATCGTAGAACATGTGCATTTCGAGGTCGAGTTTGGCGATGCAGAGCTGCCCCATGTTGCTGGTAGCGGGCATGAAGAAGCGGCTGGCCTTGAGCTTGGCGGCCAGGTCATCGGGCATGGGGGTGCCGCTCTGGTAGTGGTAGCCGAAGGAGGCGATGCCTTCGGGTTCCCAGGCCCAGTTTTCGCAGATCTGGCTGGGGAGTTCCACGAAATCCCAGGCCACGCCGGTGCCGGCGTGGGCTTCCAGCTCGGTATTGCTGAGCATGCAGTGCATCATATGCCCGAACTCGTGGAAGAGCACCACGGCATCGCGGTGGCTGAACAGGGCGGGGCCATCGCCGCTGGCCGGGGTCATATTGCCCACCAGGGCTGCCAGGTGCGGGGCGCGGTGCTTGCCGTTTTCGCCGGATTTGCCATAGCCCAGGGGCATGACCCAGGCGCCTTCGCGTTTCATGCTCCGGGGGAAGAGGTCCATGTAGAAAGAGCCCATGTGCTGGCCGGTGCGGTCATCGGTCACGGCAAAGACTTTTACGGAAGGATGCCAGGTCTCAATGGCTACAGGATTGGGCTTCTCGCCGGGCTTCACGCACTGCGAGGGCAGCTCTGTGAAAGAGATGCCGTACAGGTTGGCGAAGATATCGAACATGCCGTCCACCAGCCGCTTGCTTTCCAGATAGGGGCGGATGCTGTCGGCATCGAAGCTGTACATCTCCTCTGCCATTTCGCGCAGGTAGAAACTGCGGTCCCAGGGATTCAGAGCGGTGGTTACGCGGCCGGTGCGTTTCTCAACGAAGTCCAGCACCTGGGCGCATTCGGCATCGAAGGCCGGTTTCACCTTCTGCATCATGCCGTCCACAAACTGCAAGGCATTATCCCCGCTGCCGACCATGCGGCGGTGGGTGGTCAGGTCGGCAAAAGTCTTGAAGCCCAGCAGCCCGGCCAGCTCGCGGCGCAGCTCCATGATGCGAGCCACAATGGGGGCATTGTCGTACTGCCCGGTGCCGATGGTGCGGGTGCCTTCCCAACAGGCTTTGCGGGTGGCCTCCACCTTGCAGTGGCGCAGCACCTCGTAGGCGCTGGAGGCCTTCAGACCAATGCGCCAGGCCGGGGCCGCCTCATCGCCATGCACATGCTTGCGTGCATCCTCTTGGGCTTTATCCATCCAGTCGGCGCTCATGCCATCCAGCTGGGCCGGGTCGGTGATGATGAGTTCCCAGGCCTCGGTGGAGTCCTGCACATTCTTGCTGAACTCCAGCTCCAGCATGGACATTTCGTCCTCAATCTCCTTCTTGCGTTCTTTCTGCTCCGGACTCAGGTCGGCGCCCTGGTCATGGAAGTTTTCGATGACTTGCTGCACGTAGCGCTGCCTGGCGGGGGAGAGCTCCTTCACCCAGGGCTGGGCGGCGGCGCTGCGCAGCACGGCCCAGAGCTTTTCGTTTGCCAGCACCTCGGCACCCAGTTCATTCCACAGGGGCATGAGTTCTTCCTGCACCTGGCGCAGGCCATCGCTATCGGCCACGGTCTTGAGGTGGTAGATGCGGTTCTGTACCTTTTCGAGCTCATCCTGGGCGTGGGAGAGGGCCAGGAAGGTGTTTTCGAAAGTAGCTTCCTCCGGTTTGATGTTGCTGATAGCTTCCAGACGGTGACGCGCCATCACCATAGCGGCGGCGGAGTCGGTGCGGGCTTGTTCCGGGGTCAGCTTTGACCAGTCCGGATACATGCTCTTATTAAAAAACGGGTGTTCGCCGGCCTGGATGGCCTGCTGCACTTCCTGCACCGCAGGCGGTGCTTCCTGTGCGAAAATCTGCGGTGAGCCCAGAAGGGCACAAAGAGCGGTCGTGATGATGGCCTGGGTCTTCATGTCTACCCATTGGTACGCACGTGCGCGAGAAATTCTTTCAGGAAAAGTTAATTATTTCCAGGTGCTTCGCTTCACGCCGGGGGCAGCATGTGAGGTGGCAGGCTGCTGGTAGCGTGGGTGCATCTCACGCGAGTGTTGTCTTTCAGGTAGGGCTGCAGCTCCTGCTCCAGCCGGCGGATGTCCTGGGGGCTCTTGGTGTCGAAATGCACTCTGCCGACCCCGGGCCACAAGTCGGCCGGGATTTTCGCCGGGGTTGCGTACCGGGTGCCATTCAGCACGCAGCTGGAATCGGGGCTGATGGAGAGGCTCAGCCCCAGGAGTGCAGTCCAGGCATCGCGCCGCTTAGGGAACCAGCTGCGGTAGGGCATGGTTTCGTACGGGGCGTATATCTCTTCCGCCGTGCTGATGCGGAAGCGCACATCGCGGGCCATTTCCAACTTGTGCTCGAAATAGTGGAACCGCGCATCGCTGCCCAGGTAATCCACGCCGCGGCTCATGCTCTGTGGCGTTTCGAGATAGTCCCTGGCCTCGGCCCAGGTGCAGGTCACCGGCTCCTGCTGGCAGGAGCAGAGCAGGAGGGGAAGCAACAGGAGAGCGGAACCGCGTTTCATGGGGAAAATCAGTCCTTGTTTTTCGGTTGGCGCAGCACTTTGTACATGGCTTTGCCCAGAGAGGCGCGGTGGCTGAGCTTCACATCCGTATCATAGGCCCAAATCATCACGCCGCCGAACTTCTCCTGCCTGGCCCAGCGGCATTTTTCTGCAATGAGGGCGGGGCCGTTGAAGGAATGCATGGGGCCAGGGCTGCCATCGGCATTCTTCGCCTGGAACTGGTTTTCGGTGGGCTTGATGCGGGGGTACCAGCTGAGGATCTGGGAATAGCCGTGCTGCACGGTCAGTTTGCCTTGTTCGTTGCTGTAGAAGGGCAGGCCGATGACCACGCGGGGTTTCGGCATGCGGAAATCATTCAGACATTTGTTGGCATCGCCCTGGAAACGTCCCATTGAGGAGTGCTGTGGCCCGATATCGTCGTACGACATGGTCATGAGGAAATCCAGCTGGTCGGTCACCATGAAGGTGGGCACCTTGTAGGTGACGGAGGCGGCAATGCTCAGCGAGAAGCCGGACCCCGCGAGTTCCTCCCGCAAATCTGCTATAAAGAGCCCGAAGTTGGTCCACTGCTCGTTAGTGTCCGGGTATTCCCAGTCGATATCGATGCCATCGTACCCACGCTCGATGGCCCAGGTAGCCATGTTGCGGGCCAGCCGGCGGCGGGTGGCGGGGTCGGCCACGGCGGTGGTCATGGGGTCATCCATGTGGGCAAAGCCGGCCAGCAGCAGGGATTTTGCCTTGCCTTCCTTGTGCAGTCGTTTGATTTCCTCCAGGGCGCCATCGGCAATCTCCTTGGGTTCCACTCCTTCACCCGCCCATTGGTACACCACATCTCCCTGCGCGGAGACGGTATAGGCAAAATGCACCAGGTCGGTGAAGAGGTTGAAGTGCTCCGGCGTGAGATGAACGGCTTCCGTGGCATTGCCCCAGCCCTTCACCCAGCGCGGGCGGTAGTAGGGCACGATGCGGTAGGGGAAGGGATAGATGCGCCCCACAACGCGCTTTTTGAGCGCCTTGGCGCGTTTCAGCTTCGGCTTCACAGTGCTGCCATCGGCCAGGGTCACCTTGGTGCAGAGCGCGTCAATGAGGTTGCCGCGCTTTGCCCCGCGCGATAAATCGTAACTCAACCAGTAATAGACCGGTTCCGACCCGATTTCAATGGGCGTTTCAAAGAAGAATTTGCCTTTTTTATCCGGTTTGGCCTTGTCTTTCTCCTGCACCAGGCGGTCGGTGTTCAGGGTGTAGCCGTTCCAGTTGCCGGAGGTGGAGAGGCGCGCCAGCTGGATATCGGCCGTCTGGGTGGTCTTGCCATCACTGAAATCGAGTCTGGTAATCTTTTCACCCGGCTCACCGGTGATTTTGAGCTGCAGGATACCCTGCTGCTTCAGCTCCGGGTAGAACACGCCGTGTGTGTGCCGCATCTCCACCGTCACTGCCTGTGCCAGTTGCAACACGCCGGTTGCCAGTATCAGCAAAAGCTTTCTCATGCGCCCTACTATAGCAGAATCAATTTCCGGTGCCAAGTAAGAACTTGATATCGAATGGCGCTGGTGCTACACTTGTGCGCATGGCAAAGCAGGGCGAGAAAAAGAAAGTGCGGGAGGCCGGGCTGAAGAAAGGCTCTGCCAGTCCCGGGGCATTAGCTGCGGCTGCGGTGTTCCTGCATCGTATTGAGCGTTTGCGAAAGAATTACAAACCGGATTTAATGCCTCTGACCCCCTTGCAGGAAAGGCTGGTGGAGGAGATTGAGGAGGCTTTTGCCGGGGTACAGTGCCTGAACGAACCCTATGTGCTGATTTGCGGAGAAGCGATGGATGACTACCTGAGCCAGGAAGTGCTGGATGTGCTGGCTGCCCGCGAGGAGAGGAATGACTGGCACGCCATCCCCGATGATTTGCTTTTTGCCTGCTCGATATCCTTGTGCTTCGTCGGGCCCGAGGCGTACCGTTTCCTGATTCCCCGTTTCATGATTGGTGCGCTGCGCGGCGTGGTGGAAATATACCCCGGTCTGAGTCCCAAAAGTGAGCTGGAGGAACACATCCGCCAAAAGAAGAGCCTCCTGAACGAAGCCCAGCAGCAGTGCCTTTCTGATTTCCTGAGCCTGCAGAGCGTGGATGAGGAAACCGGCGAGTTCTATGGTCGCAACCAGTTCCTGCCCTGGGAGCTGGATGAATACCGCGCCCGCTACGCGGATGAGCTGACACCCCGCGAATATGGCGCCTTGCTGATGCAGCGCTATGCCGATCGTGTAGGTCTTAAAGAATGACAGGGAATTGAAAATTGAAGAAATTCCGATTAGAATTCAGTGACGCCGTTAATGATTCCAACGCGTATTTTGAGTTTTTTAGCAAATTTTGCATACAAAATTCAGAATTTCTTGATTAAGTATGCAAAATTTGCTATTCTGGGGTTGTCGGAAGAATTTATGGAGACTACGTTGGAAAAGCAATTCGGTAGTGTGCCGGTGACAAGCGGAGAATTAAAGCAATGTCTGCGGGGGTACCGTGCACCGATGGCGCGCATTGCCATGCTGCACCGGCGGGGCGAGCTCATACCATTGCGGCGGAATCTATATCTCTGCAGCCCGGAATCATATTCACGGGAATTGATAGCTAATCACTTACTGGCTCCGTCCTATGTGTCGTACGAAACCGTGCTTTCGGCCGAAGGGATTATACCGGAACGGGTGCACACCATCCGCTCGTCATGCATGGGCCGCAGCCGTGTTTTTGAGAACAGCACCGGGCGTTATGAGTATATTGGCGTGGCTCGGAATTATTATCCGGAGGGCGTTGGCCTCAAGCGCACCACAGAGGGTATGGTATACCTGGCGGCGCGACCGGAGAAGGCTGTTTGCGATCTTATCCTGGCGACTCCCGGGCTCCGGTTGCAATCAGCCAAGGCTGCACGGGAATACCTGGAAGTTTATATGCGAGCCGATATGGATGCCGTGGCAGGGTGGGATGCAGACTTGATACACACCCTTGCCGGACTTGCGAAAAAAAAGAAGAACGATTTATTAAACCTCGAACGAATGCTCCGCCATGAATGTATTTGATGAAATGCTTTCTGCGTATGAATGCAGAACGGTTGAGGATAAACTGAACGCCATCCGTGAAGTGATGCAGCAGGTTGCCCTTTGCGGCCTGGCTCGCTCCGGCTTCTTTGATAAGGCAGCTTTCTATGGAGGCACATGTCTGCGCATTTTTCACGGTCTGGATCGTTTCTCCGAGGATATGGATTTTTCCTTGCTGCAAGCGGATGCCGATTTTGATTTCAGACCACACTTCGCGGCGGTGGAAGAAGAGTTTGCCTCCATGGGGCAACGAGTGACCATTTCGCTTAAGAATAAGAGCAGGCAGAGCGCAATCCAATCCGCCTTTCTTAAGGGGGATACGGCTCAGTTCAACCTGTCTCTGGAACGAGGACGCCTGGTCAATATCAAGCTGGAGGTGGATACCCTGCCGCCCATGGCGTTTGAGACGGAACATAAACTGTTGCTCCAGCCTCGTTCATTTTATGCGCGATGCTTTACACTTCCTTGCCTTTTTGCCGGGAAAATGCATGCGTTGATGTACCGCGCATGGAAGAACCGTGTAAAAGGACGCGATTGGTACGATTTTGAATGGTACGTTCGCAAGGGGGTGCAACTGGATTTTGCTCATTTCTGTGAACGTGCATACGAATTCGGCTCCGAGCCGCGCGGCAGCCTGACTCCTGATTCTTTCCTCTGCATGTTGCAGCGCAAAATTGAGAGCGTGAACTTTTCCGCAGCAGTGGAGGATGTGCGGCCTTTCATGCGTAACCCGGAGCATGCGGATTTCTGGTCCACAGACTATTTCCTCCAGGTTGCACGCATGATGAAGCTGCAATGAGGCTCGAGAACGGTCTGCTGCTTTAGTCTGCAAGATAGGTCTTAATCTCCTCCAGCCGCTTTTCGGCGGCGGCTCGGCCTATGTTGTAGGTGGCGCGGAGCAGTGCGGGGTCCTTGGTGAGACGCTTGATGGGCAGCGGCTCCGTGGGACGGATGACGAGGGCCTTGCCGTCGGCTTCCTGGCGGTTCACATAGTCGCGCTGGGCGTTGTACATGAGGTGGCGCACCTCCATGGCCTGAATCAGGGCGGGGTATTTGCGGTACAGGAAGCGGATGAAGGGCATGGCGGCGCTTTCCTTCTTATCGTACTCCGCGTGCTGGGTCAGGATGACCACGTTGCGCGTGTAGCCTCGTTCCTCGAAGAACTTCAGCGGAATCGCATCGGCAATGCCGCCGTCCAGCAGCTTCTGCCCGTCTATTTCCACCATCTGCGAGACCAGGGGCATGGAGGCCGAGGCCCGCACCCAGTCGAACTGGTGGTCGGCATAGCTTTCGTATTTATGGTACACGGGTTTGCCGGTTTCCACATCGGTGCAGACCATGATGAACTCCATGGGGTTCGCCTCGTAGGCCTCAAAATCGAAGGGGTCGTGCACGATGGGGACCTCATGGTAGCAGAACTGGGTGCTGTACAGGTTGCCCTCGCGGAAGAGGTTGCCCCAGCTGCAGTAGCGCTTATCGGCACAGAAGCGTTCGTTGTAGCGGATGGCGCGGCCAATCTGGCGCGATTTGTAATTGCAGCCGAATGCCGCCCCGGCAGAGACACCCACAGCGCCATCGAACTCGATGCCGTTCTCCATCATCACATCCATGACACCGGCGGTGAACATGCCGCGCATGGCGCCGCCTTCCAATATCAGACCTTTCTTCATTCTTTTTCCAGTAAGAGGTTGCGCAGCTCAGGCAGGGTGGTATAAAAGGGTTGCAGGGCTGCCAGCCGGGCAGCTGTGCGGCGGTGCTCCGGCAGCACGGGGCGGGGGAACGGACTCTCTTTCCCCAATGTGCGCAGCGCTTCCCGGAATCCTTCTACCAGTCCGCTGACTCGCAGTAATTCCATTTCTCCACCCTGGCGGAAGTATTCCAGCACCTCGGCCTGCTCCCTCAGTTTCTCCAGGCAGGCCGCTTCGTCTTTCTCTGCTGCTGCGGCGCAGACCTCCTTGAAGAACCCCAGGGCCGTCTTGTAATCCTTTGCCCAGCGCTGCTGAAGAAGCATTCCGGGCAGCTCCAGGGCAGATTCGCCGCCGAACTCCTGCAGCAACATGTGCCAGGCTGCCTTTTCTGCCTCTGGCGTGGATTTGCTGTGCAGCCGTTTGCTGATGTTGTCGGTGTAGCTGTAAAGCAATTCGAAGCCGTAATCCATCCACTCAAACTCTATGTCGGGATTGATTTCCGTGCAGTATGTCACCTCTATCCAGCCTCTTTGCCAGAGAATGGCATCGGCCAGCAGACAGACCTGCTGCAACTGCTCCGGTGGCAGGACTCGGAGCCGCGCGATGCCGGGGCGGATTTCCTGCGTAATCTTCCGGATGTATTCCGCCTGAGGTTCATCGCCGTACATGTTCGAAATAATGCGGTTGAGCCCATCGTAAACCGTCATTACATCATTCAGCGCGGCCTGGGTGGTATAGGCTGCCTGTACTTGTGGTGCTGGGGCTTGCTGCACGGCGTCTGCGGAGCATGGGAGCAGGGCAAAAACAAGAAGAAAAGGAAGCAATTTCATAGCCGTCAGGGTGTCTTCTGCATCTCATCCAATTTCTGCTGCGCTCTGGCGTGGCCTTTTTCGGCGGCTTTTTTCAGCCATTTGGTGGCTTTGTCCTTGTTAGATTTGCAGCCGCGGCCATCCAGCAGCATGCAGCCCAGGCGGTAGCATGCCTCGGTGTTGTCCATGCGGGCGGCGCTCCAGTACCAGTCAAATGCCTTGTTCGCATCGGCCTGCACACCCAACCCGAGCTCGTAGCAGCGCCCCAGCTGCACCATGGCCGGTGCACTCAGGGCATCTGCTGCTTTCAACAGCAGTTGCAGGGCCTCCTCCTGTTTCCGCTCGGTGCCCACGCCGTGCAGCTTGCAGAACCCCAGCCAGAAGGTGGCATTCGGGTGGTGGGTGGCGGCGGCTTTTTCGAAAAGGATGGCGGCCTCGGCAAAGTTCTGCGCGCAGCCCACGCCTTGCAACCGGCAGAAGCCCAGACTGCACATGGCCTCAATATGCCCGGCGGCGGCAGAGCGCTCCAGCCAGGCGAGTCCCAGCTGCTCGCTTTTCTGCACGCCTTCGCCGCTGAGGTGAGCCATGCCCAGGCGGTACATGCCTTCCAGGTTCCCCTGGTGGGCCGCTTTGACCCACCAGCGGCAGGCCTCTGTATCGTTGCGCTCCACACCCTGGCCTTTTTTGTAGCACTCTGCCAGCAGGCACTGCGCATCGGCATGCCCCTGGTCGGCGGCTTTGCGCACCCAGTACAGACCCTTGTCTGTGGATTTTGTCACGCCGCTGCCGGTCAGGTAGCAACGCGCCAGCAGAAGCTGCGCGGCGGCATCGCCGGCCTCGGCGGCCTGTCGACTGTCTGCTGCCAGAGTGGCAATCTCCACGGCTTCTTCCACATCGGCTTCCGTCCATTCTTCCTGGGCGGGGAGCATGGGGCTGAACAGAAGCAGGACAATCAGGGTGCGGCGTATCATATGCTATACTGTAACTTCGACAAAACTCTAGCAGATTTTGTTGAATTTTACAAGTGCGTTGACGCGGGATGGCGCGGTGCGCTTGACAGGCGGGGGGCTAAGTGGTAGAGTCGTGTGCATGAGCAGTGAGAGTGCAGCGCGCGCGTGGGCATGTGTGGATCTGGAAGCCATCGCGCATAATCTGGATATCGCCCGCCAGGCTCTGCCGGATACGGAGCTGATGCCGGTGGTGAAGGCCGGGGCCTATGGCCATGGCCTGGAGCCGGTGGCCCGCCGTCTGGATAATCACGGTATTTCTTTCTTTGGCGTGGCAAATGTGGGCGAGGCCCGCCGCTTGCAGCGTGCCGGAGTGCGCACCACTCCCTTCATTCTGGGGCCCACCTTCCCGGAGGAGCGCGAGGAAATTGTGCAGAACGGCTGGTGCTGCACCATCTCCACGGTGGAGGAAGCCGCTCACTTCCAGAGTCTCGCGGCTCTCTATGAGAAGGAAATTGCCCTGCATGTGGCGGTGGATACCGGCATGGGCCGCGAGGGCTTTCTGCCGTCCCAGCTTGCAGAAGCCGCTGCGCAGATGAAGACCATGCCGAATCTCCGCATCGAGGGTATCATGTCGCATTTCCCCGCAGCGGATGAGGATGTGCCATTCACGCAGGATGAAATCGGTCTCTTCACAGATTGTGCCCAAACGCTGCAACAGCATTTTGACCTGCGCTATCGCCACATTGCGGCCAGTGCAGGGGAGCTGGGTTATGAGGTGCCGGTGGCGAATCTGGCGCGCCCCGGTCTGTTGCTCTACGGAGTGGCGCCCATGGCTTCTATTTATGATGGTGTGCTGCGCCCCACGCTGAGCCTGCATGCTCGTGTGACCCTGGTGCGTGAGCTGCCCGCCGGCCACGGCGTTTCCTATGGCCGCACCCATATCACCAGCGCCCCCACCCGCGTGGCGACTATCGGTATCGGTTATGCGGATGGCTGGAACCGCCAGATTTCCAATAAGGGCGCGCGTGTCTACATCAACGGGCACTACTGCCCCATGCTCGGCCGCGTGACCATGGACCAGATTATGGCGGATGTGACCGCCGTGCCCGAGGTGAAATCCGGTGATGAGGTGGAGCTGTTCGGCACCCACATTCCCGTGACTGAGGTGGCAGAGAAAGCCGGCACCATCGTCTGGGAAATATTCACTGGCCTGGGCCCGCGCCTCCCCCGCATGTATTGATGCAGCGGCTTATGGCAAGGGCAAATCCTTGCGGCGAACCCACTGCTCGCCGCCATTGCCGGTCAGGTAATCAAACACCTGCTCCCACCATTTTTTCGGGGGCTGGGGTGATATTTCGTAGTACGGCTGCCCGGCCAAGTCGGGTGGGTACAGTATATTGGAGCCGAAATGAAGTTCGAAGCCGTACTCCCAGGTGATTCCCGCGATGGCTAGTAAATCGTTCAGCTCATCGTGTAGCTGCCGGGGTGTCAGAAAATCCCAGATGAATTCACCATCTCCTTCAAATTGGAAAAAGATGTGGGCATTTTCATCGATGTCGAGGCTGTCTTCCTCCCACCACTCGACCACATAGCGGATCGCCCCGGAGCGGAGCATTTCTTCCAGTTCCGGCCGGTGCTGGCGAAAGAGCTCCATCGCCTGCCGCGCTGCAGGGCAGATTTCCTGTTCGTTTCCTTGAATGCTCCCAGCCATGAACTTCTGGCGAATTGTACAACGGAAAATCGCTGCGCACAAGCTCAATCATTGAACAGGGAGAGCGGCGGTGACATCTGACATGTTAGACTTATGCAGCAAAAGACTTCTATCACAGCAACCTTCATCAGTATTCTGCTGGTGGCGAATTGTGCCTGGCTGCTGGTGCTGGCGCTTACTTTCCTATATGCCCTGGCGGAAGAGTTGTTCTCGCTGCCGGGGGAGTTTGTGGGCTCAGTTCCGGGGTTGCTGATGGGGATAGGCAGCACGCTGTTGATAGTGTATGTGCTCTGGCTGGCGGTGCTTGCGTTGCTGGGGCTCTCCGCCCTGGTGGAGAATAAGGTGAATACCCTGCGCTGGAGGTATCTCTGGCCCGCTGCGGGGGTGTGGGAGCTGGCTTTCCTGCTGCTGATGCTTGCGTTTCTGGGCGCTTGTATGCCTGGTGACCCCCGGTGGTGGGAATGGGCTCTCACTGCGCTTTCCGGCCTTGTCGGGCTGGCCTCAGCATTCATGGCGGTTCGTTGTTACCGCCGGTTCTGTGTGCGCTGATGCTGCTTCCCGATTGATGCCTTATCGGGCAGGATATCCGCGAGCCGGTGTGCGTGGACTTTACATGCTCTGGAGTAATCGCAGAGCCTCGTGGAGCTTGTCGTGCGGGCGGATTTTCTGGAGGCGGGGGAAGCGCTTGTTATCCAGAATGTAATCGTTGTTGCGGGTGAGCATGAGTTTCTGCCCGCTGATTTCCACATTGGAGATATTGCGGCGCGTGGCAAGGATACGGATTTTGTGCACGGTGAGCAGGTGGCTCACCTCGCGGGGCATGGGACCGAAACGGTCGCGCCACTGGCGGTCCAGGTCGTCCACATCGTCCACCGTGCAGGCGCGTGCCAGCTGGGTGTATGCTTCCATGCGCGCCTTGGTCGATTCCATGTAGCTGGCGGGCAGGTAGGCGCCGAGCATCTTATCGGCATCGGCGCGGGTGGCCATGCTGGCTTCGCTCAGGCAGATGAAGTCCGCCTTGAAGGTGGCCTCGGCGCGGATGGTGGGCACCTTGCCCTGCATGCGTTCAATGGACTGGCGGAGTAACTGACAGTACAGTTCGAAACCGATGGCCGCAATGTGGCCGCTCTGCTGGGTGCCTAAAAGGTTTCCTGCGCCGCGGATTTCGAGGTCGCGCATGGCAATCTTGAAGCCGCTGCCCAGCTCGGTATATTGTTTGATGGCCGAGACTCGCTTGCGGGCATCGCCGGTGCAGAGCGCCTGGCGCGGCAGCAGCAGGTAGGCATAGGCGCGGTGGCCGCCACGCCCCACGCGCCCGCGCAGCTGGTACAGATCAGCCAGACCGAAGCGGTCTGCGCGGTCGATGATGATGGTATTGGCGTTCGGAATGTCGATACCGCTTTCGATGATGCTGGTGGCCAGGAGCACATCGGCTTTGCCATCCACGAAATCGCGCATGATAAGCTCCAGCTCGCCCTTGTCCATCTGGCCATGGCCGACTACGATGCGGGCCTTGGGTACGAGGCGCTGGAGCTCGTCCTTCATCTTCATGATGCTCTGCACGCGGTTGTGCAGGAAGAAGACCTGCCCATTGCGGGCAAGCTCGCGCTCAATGGCATCGGCAATGAGTTTTTCGTTGTACGGGCATACCGCGGTCTGCACCGGCAGGCGGTTCAGCGGCGGGGTTTCGATGGTGCTCATATCGCGCGCGCCCATGAGCGCCACGTAGAGTGTGCGGGGGATGGGGGTGGCGGAGAGGGTGAGCATATCCACCATGCGGAACATGCGTTTGAACTGCTCCTTGTGCCGCACACCGAAGCGCTGCTCCTCATCGATGACGGCCAGTCCCAGGTTCTTGAAGCTGATATCCTTGGAAATGACGCGGTGGGTTCCGATGACAATATCCACCGAGCCATCCGCAATCCCCGCCACGATTTCCTTGATTTTCTTAGCGGGTGTAAAGCGGCTGAGCAACTCGATGCGCACCGGATATTCACTCATGCGCGCGCGGAAGGTGCGGTAATGCTGCGCGGCCAGCACTGTGGTGGGGGCCAGAATGGCGGCCTGCTTGCCGCCGGTCACGCATTTGAACGCTGCGCGGATGGCCACCTCCGTCTTGCCGAAGCCCACGTCGCCGCAGATGAGTCGGTCCATGGGCCGCCCGCTTTCCATATCCGCCTTGGTCTGGGATATCGCGCGTAACTGGTCCGGTGTTTCCCGGTAGGGAAAGCTGGATTCAAACTGCCACATCCAGCCCGAGTCTGCCGGATGCGCGTAGCCGGAGTTGCTTTCGCGCTCTGCCTGAACCTCCAGCAGCTGGGCGGCGTAGTCCTGCACCGCCTTCTCTGCTGCCTGACAGGCTCGCCGCCAGCGTGCGTCGCCCAGCTTGCTTAATTCAGGTGTTTTAGCACCTAATCCTACGTATTTAGACACCAGGTGGCTCTGCTGCAGCGGAATGCGTAGCAGTACACCGTCTGCGTACTTGATGTGAATCTCCTCCTCGCCGCTCTTGTCATCGCGCACAATGCCGGAAAATTTGCCGAGGCCGTGTGAGGCATGGATGACGAAATCGCCCTCTTCAATTTCACGCAGTGGGGCCTGGGCACGCTCACGACGCATGCGGTCGGTGCGGTCGTCCTGCTTGCGGCTGCGGGGCGCAGAGTAACGGCCGAAGATTTCCGCAGCGGAGAGAATGGCCAGTTTTGCGCCGGGGATGGAGAATCCCAGGGGGAGGTCACCATCGCGGCTCTGCACGCCGGACCAGGCATCATCCTCGCCGCAGATTTCCTCGAAGCGTTCCTTTTCACCCTCGTGGGGGAAGAACATGACCACGCGCCATTTCTGCTCGCGCCATTTGCGCAGCTCCATGCCGGCCAGCTGGCGGCGGGCTTCCTGCATCACGAAGTCGCCTGTTTCGAAACTGCCCAGCGGAGTGCCGAACATGGCGGTATTGTCGCCGGCGTTCACCGTGTCGATATCCGGCAGCACCTCATCGCGGTCGGGCGGCAGCTCATAAACGAGCACATGTCCCGGAACGCCGCAGCCGGGGAGGCTCACTACCCAGTCATCCTTGGTAATCCATTCGGCCAGTGGTTTGTCGGCCTCCGGTTCATCCAGCACCAGGTCGGCAGATTCCAGCTTCTTGAAGGAGAGCTGGGAATCGATATCGAACGCACGGATGCTTTCTACCTCATCGCCAAAGAATTCAATGCGCAGCGGCCAGGCAGATTGCAGGGGAAAGACATCCAGAATGCCGCCGCGGAGACTCCACTCACCGCGGCCGGTCACTTGCTCCACTCGCTCGAAATCGTGGTCGAGCAGGGCGGTGCACACGTCATCCAGCGGGTATTCGCCTTCCACTCGCAGGGTGAGGGTGAAGCCGCCGCCTGCGGCAAAACTGGGGGCCGCCTGCTGCAGCGCTGCTGCGGTGACGATGACCGCCTGTGTCTCCTTTGCCGGACCTGAGATGGCGCGGAGGGCCTCCAGACGCTCGGCGGCCAGGTCGGGGTCGGAGATACCGTTGTTGATGTGGATTTCCTGCTCCGGCACAAAGACAGCCTGCGGCCCCTGCCAGAGGTTCCACTCCGCCGCCAGGCGTTCCTGCACGGGCAGGGCATCAGCCACCACCCAGACGCGGCGCGGGGAATCGGAAGCAGCTGCCACCATGGCCGCCACAAAGGAAAAGGCAGCCGGGCTCACGCGTTCCAGCACCATCGGCTCATCTTTCGAGGCGCTGCGGCGCAGCCTCTCCAGCTCCCCGGCAAAGGCAGGGGATTTCGCAACAATCTCTGTGAGCGGCTTCGCCACGTGCGCTTATCGTAGCAGCTGACTCGCCATATGTCAAATAAAAGCTTGCCAAGGCTTGGGGCGGGTGGTAGGATAGGCGCGCATTACTGCTCCGGTAGCTCAGTTGGATAGAGCACGAGCCTTCTAAGCTTGGGGTCCCGCGTTCGAGCCGCGGCCGGAGCGGAACAGTAAAAAGGCCCTGCGCACTTCGCTGCGCAGGGTCTTTGTTTGATAGGCGTTGCCAGTCCCGGAGATATGTGGTATAAGGGTGCGACGCGGATATGATGAGGAGTCTTGTTATTACATTATGTTGTGCTTTCGTGTGCGGGGTGCCGCTGCAGGCCGCCACTCTGTGGGCTGCCGGAGTTTCGGGTGAGACCGGGTGGTATGATTTCAACAAGACCTTCAAGCGCGGTGATTCCGGGGATGACTTGCTCTGCTGGGCGGTGGCTGCCTCCAATCTGCTGGCCTGGTGGCAGGACCAGAATGCGAAGCTCGTGCCCCAGGGCACACCCACTGGAGAGAAGGTGTGGTCCACCTTCCAGGAAGCATTTGAAAACGAAGGAAGCGACCCCGACCAGGGAATCCGCTGGTGGTTCAGCGGGCAGTATGTGCAGCAGAATCCCGGCGGTGGTTTGCGCTGTGCCGCAATACGCAATGAGGCGCTCGGCGGTTTTTACCGCGGCGCAGGCCTTGAGCCGGAGCAGTTGCTGTACAATGGCCGAGGCTCGGATGTGACCGCCGATTCACTCACGGCTGTGCTGCTCCGTGGTTTCGGCAGGGGAGATGCCTTCTGGCTGGGCGCCTCCTGCCGCCGCCCGAATGGCAGCCGCTTCATGCATTCCATCAATGTGTGGGGCATTGATGTGGAAACGGGGGCAGATGGCCAGCCGCAGATAACTGCCATCTACATGTGCGATTCCGATGACCGCACCCGCCAGCTCCACCGCATCCCGATTCAGCGGGAGCAGGGAATGCTGGCCTTTCATTGCCCGGAGCATCCCCTGTATGGCCGCCTGGGCCTGGTGACCCTTGATACCTATACCGGTATGCGGGTGCAGCCCGTGGAGCGCAATTGATGCCTCAGGGCAGGTTCCAGCTCTTGCGGCGGCGGGCGTATTCGCTGCGGGGCAGGAGGATGTAGACCGGCTTGCGGTCGGCGCGCAGGCGTGCGATGAATTGGCGCAGGTGCTGCTCATTCATGCTGGTGCAGCCGGCGGTGGGGGCAGCGCCGTCCCGCCGCCAGATGTGGAAGAAGATGGAGGAGCCGGAGCCCACAATGGGTTTGCCCACGCTCTCGGGTGTGTTGTGATGCACCAGCAGCTTGATGCTGTGCGGGTAATCTGTCTGGCGCATCTGCTCATGCAGCTCCCAGGGAGTGGTGGCGGGATGGTCCAGCCGCAGGTGGCGGTTGTAGAGATGCGGCAGCCGCGGGTCGCTTATCCATAAATCATTCGGTCCTACCTGCACATAGGGAATGGCGGGATCATGCTGCACCGGGGTGGGGTTGTTCACCCAGAGCCCGCCCAGGGAGAAGATTCCGGCGGGGGAGCGGCCGTCGCCCTCTTTCTTGATGGTGGCACCGGTGGGGTTGCTGTGCATGCCCAGCCCCCACACGCAGCCGTTGCGGCCCAGGCGGCCGGGGTAGGGCCCCAGCACCCGCTGCCATTTGCCGGCGGCGTTCTTTTCCACCAGGGTGAGGGTCACATGGGAAGAGTTCCAGTCATCCGCTATGCCCACAATGGCCTGGGTACTGGCCGGGGGTAACTGGGAGCAGGCCGTGAGCCCCAGCAGGCAGAAACAGAGCAGAAACAGCAGTGTCAATCGGGTGTGCACTCACCCAGCATAGCTTTTGCCCGCAAATTTGGCAAGACCACCGGGCGTCAGCGCTGCAAAATACGCCGAATTCGGCTAAAAATAAGGAAAAAAGCTAAAAAACTTCAGCTGACATCTTGAAAAATATCTTTTAGTATGCTAATATTCCACCATGCACGCGTTGCGCGCGGTGAGGTGGACTGTATACTCCCGCCTGGCGCAAGCGTACCAAATCTCCCATCATCATTATGTTAAGTTCTGCACTCAATCCCGACCGCGCAACGCTTAATTTCCTGAACGCCTATTCCGAACAGGTGCGCAACGCGGGCGAAAAGCTCCAGAAGGATGGAGCCGTGACGCAAATTTTCGGTAACCACCTCTACATTCAGGGGCGCGTTGAAACGAGAGTGGGCGTCTTCCGCACGAGTCTGCGTCTGCAGGGTAACCGCTGGTTCGGTTCCTGCTCGGCAGAGGACGAGCGTGTTGCCGGTGCCTGTCTCATTGCAACCATGGTGGAGCGCATGTATCGCGGTGCCAACATGCCGGAGAGCCCGAATGAACTGAACGAAGTCCCCCTTTCTGACCTGCTGGAGGAAAAGTTGAACCGCGACCTGGACGACCGTGAGTCCGACTACGTGACCAAGCTGGAGAAGCGCTACCGCCGCTTCGCCATCGAGCAGGAAATACATGACCATGACCTGGTGCGTCTCAACCCCCGCTGGGAGATTACGGGGTATGAGGCACTGGAGCTCTGGCCCACGCCGCCGCGCAACATCCTGGAGTTCTGGAACTACATCGCCTATGCCTTCACCAAGAAGCGCATTGCCTACCCGGAATTCATGAATGTGGTGACGGACCTCGAGAAGGTTCAGAAGCGCATTTCCGAGTGGGAGCGAGAGAAGGAAGTCGGCACTTGGTACGAGCGCATCCAGAGCGTGAACGAGCGCCCGCCGCAGCCTCCCCGCCACCCGCTTTATATGCGTCTGGTTTCCACCATCAACGAGGCTCATTTCGAGTTCCGCCTGGAGGAAAAGGAGGACTGGACCTCCATCCGCGACCGCAATACGCTGGATGAACTCATAAAGGAATTCCTGAATGGCGCTCTCAAGTGCGATCCCCAGACGGAGATTCTGCTCAATGTGCTGCGCGACTACGCGGAGCGACAGGATTCTGTGGTGCTCGACCTCGATGACGAGGCCGCCTGTCGCGTGATGAATGTGCTCTTCCACCAGCCGGCTCTGAAGGGCTACCTGGTGAACCTGGATGAGTGCTACTTCAAGGTGGTGCGCGAGCCGCTCAAGTGGATTTGTATCGATGACCCCATTGTGCCGGATTGCTACGGCCTGCAGCTCGTCACGGCTGCTGGCGTGCACGTGACCCACTCGGTGCGTCAGCTGCCGGGCCAGGTGGAGCTCTACCAGTCCGACGAAACCGTGTTCCCCGGCCCGCCCCGCTGGCTGGAAAGCACAGAAGTGGAGCCCCGCTACTCCATTCCCAAGACCGTGATTGACAGTCTGGACGGCGTGGAGTTCCTGCGCAAGATTGGTGCCACCCTGCCGCCGAGCATGGAGGAGCGCGTCATCGACATTGAGATGAAGCCCACCTTCAGCATGAAGATTGTGCGCGGCCTGACCAGTGCCGATACCGAGCACGTGCTGCTGGAGGTGAATGCCCAGGACGACCCCGGCCGCCGTCGTGAGCGTCTGGGCAAGGACGATTGGGAACTCATCGAGCAGCAGCCGGTGAAGGACCACACGCTGCTCCGCTTCATCCGTGATTATCTCTACCCCATCCCCGGTCTGCTGGAGGAGATGAACTTCACCTACGACACGCAGATGGAGGCCTTCAAGAGCCGCATCACCAAGCAGTTCCCCGAGAAATTTGCCGAATGGGCCAAGAATATCCCGGAGACCATCAATGTAGAGATGGACGAGAATCTGAAGTCTCTGCTGGCTGATCCGGTGGCTGCTGCCATCCGCTTCGAGGTGGTCAATCAGGAAATCGACTGGTTCGACCTGCGTGTGGTTATCGATGTGGAGGGTGTCACCCTCACCAAGGAGCAGATCCGTTCCCTCGTCTCTGCCCGCGGTGGCTATGTACGCATGGACGATGGCCGCTGGATGCGCCTCGAAATCAAGCTGGACGATGCCCAGCGCGATGCCGTTACCAAGCTGGGTCTGGATCCCTTCGACCTCTCCGGCGAGACGCACCGCATGCATGCCCTGCAGCTGGCCGACCCGCGTGCGGCCGAGGTATTCGACCCGAAGGCCTGGCAGCGCATCAAGGAGCGCACCGCTGAAATTAAGATTGATGTGAAGCCGGATGTGCCCTCCACCTTGCAGGCTACGCTCCGTCCCTACCAGATTGAAGGTTTCCACTTCCTGGCCTACCTCGCAGAAAACGGTTTCGGCGGTATTCTGGCCGACGACATGGGTCTGGGTAAGACCATCCAGTCCATCACCTACATGCTGTGGCTGCGCGAGGATTATATACGCCGCAACAAGCAGGGCCGCAAGAAGGTGGTCATTCCGCCGGTGCTCATCGTGTGTCCCAAGTCCGTGTTGGACGTCTGGGCCAGCGAAACCGAAAAATTCGCCCCCGGCGTGCGCGTCATGGTCATCCGCAACAAGGAACAGGCGGATGTGGAGAACATCCTGGCCAACTATGATATGGTGGTCATCAACTACGCCCAGCTCCGCGTCTGCGGCGAGCAGATAAACGCCATCAAGTGGCTCACCGTCATTCTGGACGAAGGTCAGCAGATCAAGAACCCGGACTCCAAGGCCGCCAAGGCTGCCCGTGAAATCAATGCCTATAACCGCCTGGTGCTCTCCGGTACGCCTATCGAAAACCGCCTGCTGGATATGTGGTCGCTCATGGCCTTTGCCATGCCCGGCGTGCTCGGCAGCCGCGCCTACTTCAAGAAGCGTTTCGACAAGCGCAAGGACTCCCAGAGCCAGAACCGTCTGGCTGCGCGTCTCAAGCCCTTCCTCCTGCGCCGCACCAAGCAGCAGGTGGCCAAGGACCTGCCGCCGCGTACCGAAGAAGAGGTATACGCCAAGATGGAAGGCATTCAGCGCCAGCTCTACAAGGCCGAGCTGCGCCGCATCCAGAAGGCCCTCCTTGGCGTGGATTCCGACGAGTCGGTCAAGAAAAACTCCTTCGCCATTCTGCAGGGCCTCATGCGTCTGCGTCAGATCTGCTGTCACCCCGGTCTTGTCGATCCCAAGTACGCCAAGGAAGACAGCGCCAAGCTCACCGCCCTCTTCTACCTGCTCGACCAGCTGCGCGAGGAAGGTCACAAGGTGCTGGTGTTCTCCCAGTTCGTCTCCATGCTTGAGATTATCAAGGCCAAGCTCGAGGAAAGCAACTATCCGTACAACTACCTCACCGGTCAGACCAAGGACCGTAAGGCTGAGATTGAGAAGTTCCAGACCACCAAGGAACCCAGCGTGTTCCTCCTTTCCCTCAAGGCCGGTGGCGCCGGTCTTAACCTCACCTCCGCCTCCTACGTCATCCTGTACGACCCGTGGTGGAACCCCGCTGTGGAAAGCCAGGCTATCGACCGTACGCACCGAATCGGCCAGAAGAACAAGGTTATCGCCTACCGCCTCCTCACCCGCGATTCCGTGGAAGAGAAGATTCGTGTGCTCCAGCACCAGAAGAACCAGCTCGTCACCAATGTGCTCGGCGATGAAGGCTTCGCCTCCAGCCTCGACCTCAATGACCTGCAGTTCATCCTGGCTCACGGCGGCGAGGATAACGACGACGACGTGGTCATCGACGCTTAATTCTCAACCAAACCTCACAAAAAGCCCCATTCCCAGCACGGAATGGGGCTTTTTGTAAGGTTTGGCTGATGTTTCTATTGCTAACAAAATCTTTGGGACACATGTGACACACGTATGGCGTGTGGTTTGCGTGTCATCCTTTTTGCTTGCATTTGCCGGTGGAATGTGGTTGAATTCAACCCGCAACGCGCTACAGTGGCGGAATGGTAGACGCAGGAGACTTAAAATCTCCCGATGGATGACATCGTACGGGTTCGAGTCCCGTCTGTAGTAGTTGAAAAATAAAGGGTTATGGCTTTTTTGCCGTAACCCTGTTTTTTTGCCCTGATGCCCGGAAAACACCAGAATACGACCATATGTGGCGAGGAAATACTCACCAAACACTCACCAGATGCGTGCTGCCGGGCAAATCAACAGTACAAAAATCTTTGGGTGACACGAGGCAAGACCACACGTGTCCCAAAGATTTTGTTAGCAATAGAAACATCAACAACATTTGTGAAGAAGCCTCCCCTCTGCTCGATAAATTGGAATTTGCGGGGGAGGAACTTTGTCGAAGCACGGGACTTTAGTCCCGATTAAATGCACCGTGATTTCGGGACTGAAGTCCCGTGCTCCGATAACGATAAACATCAATTTACCGAGCTCTTCTTTCAAACTTTGGGACACGTGTGAGGCAAGACATGCGTAATGTCTCCACAGGCTTGACTCTCTAACAGGTGTGCATTATACTCCTGCTGCAGTGAATCAGATGAATATGAAATGGATGACGGGCCTGCTGCTCTGTGTGGCCGGGCAGGCAGTGGCGGCTACGGAGCCGACTCCCATGCCGGAGTATGCGCAGCATGTATTTCTGGGCGAGCTGGGAACTGCTGCCCTGGTGCTGGTGGTGCTGGGGTTTGTGGGGCTGCTGATTGCCACGGCAAACAAGATTAATCTGCACAACGGCCTGGGAGATATATATCTGTCGGCCCCGGTTTCTCTGGTGTGCTGGGCGGGTGTGGCCTGGTTGTTTTACATGGGCTACCGCGGGGATGATCTGCTGCCTTATCTGGAGGCGCGTCTCTGGTGCGCCGGGAGCATGGTGGGTGTGCCGGCCGTGTATTCATTCTTTATGGTACGCCGCTGCAACCCCGGGCGAGGCCTTTTCGCTATTCTGTCCGGTACGCTGGCGCGTCTGTTTGCGGATATGCTTTACCAGCTCTGCTCGCTGCTGCTGGTGCTGTGCACGCTGCTGCTCATTCTGGGCGGGCGTAAGAAGGAGGGGGATAAATCCGGTCTTATCAATATGCTGATTACGGTGCTGGGCATTGGTCTGCTCAACAAGTGCGTGTGGGGCACCATACGCTCCACTTCTCGTGAACCGATTTCCGGGAATGGCTACCTGGTGGCCATTCTGCACCTGCTTTGCTTCGGTGGTGCTATTTATGGGGTGTATACCTATGTGCAGCACAACCCGCAGAAGGATGCCAGCGCGCTGGTGCAGGCGGTGCATGCGCACCAGCCGGAGCTGGTGCTGGAGCTCATGGCCAGAAATCCTATGATGGGGCTTGAGGCCGGGGTGCAGGCCGCTGTCGAGTCTCGCAACCTGGTGATGCTGAATCACATTGTGCGCGGCTCTGCGGAGCTGGAGGTGGCTCTGGCCCATGCGAAGGCCCGCAATCTGACTACTGTAGTAAGTTTCCTGGAGAAAAAAGCGAGACTTTCTCTCCCTGAAGCACCGGCGAGGTGAGCCTTCCTCGCCGGAGCGGCGTGCCGCCTTTCCATCTTGTCCATGGGGGAGTATGGGTATTTCCGAAGCACGGGACTTCAGTCCCGATTGAATGCACCGTGATTTCGGGGCAGAAGTCCCGTGCTCCGACAAAGTTTCCTCCGCCAATTTCCAATTTGGCGCGCATATGGCACAAGCTTTGGAAGAAGAGTCCGGATATTCGTGGGCATGCGCAAAAAAATCCCCGCCGCTCCGGTCGGGAGGGCGGGGATGAAGAAAGCAGTGTGCAGATGATTACTTGGCTGCGGGAGCGCCTTCCATCACAATAATCTCCATGGGCTCCAGTGAGATGCTGATGGGTGTATCAACATCCACGGCCTTGTCCATGATGCCGCTGAGCACGCGCTGGTCAGCAAAGGAGCTGCGCAGGATGATGGAGCCGGTCACCTTGGGAGGCACATCGAGCATCTGGCGCAGGGTGGTATTCAGCGTCTTGGGGTTGGCGGAGGAGTTGCGCAGGGTCAGGGTGCACTTGGTGGGAGACCAGGCAGCCCAGCCGTAGATATCGCCGTCCTTCTTGGCCTTGTCCCAGGGATTGCCGCCCACCCAGTGGGTATCGGCCAGCACGTCAGCGTTGCGGCGCACCCAGGCAATGCACTTGGCGAGTTCGTCCCAAAGCACGCCGCCATCCTTGTTCAGAATATCAGAATCCGCATAGATCTCCTGGAGGCTGGAGCCACTGGCAAATGCTGTGCGCATTTCCTTGATGCAGTTGGCGGGATCCTGGCTCATGACGCGGGGCGGACCATTCTTGGTGATGATGGTGCCGTGAATCATGACGGAGTTGATGGGGAAGAGCGGGGCGCCCTCCACGAATACCTCGTGCACGAGGCGGTCGCGGTAGGTAATCCAGCGGTCGCGGGCGTCGCCCATGTTGCCCATCTGGTCAAAGTCGTTCTCCTGGCGCCAGACGCAATCCGAGTGGAAGAACCAGAACGGACTGGCCCAGGTGCCCACCGTGGTGTTGAGGTAGATGTCCGGGCGGGCTTTGCGCAAGGCGGCGAGCACGTTCAGAATACCCTCACAGTCTTCCAGCGCGCCGGGGCCCTTGGCGTGGAACTTGGTGGAGATGCCGTCGAACTTGAAGTAGCGCATGTCGTAGTTCTTCACCATGTCGGAGCAGCGGCCCACAAAGGCGTTGAAGTATTCCGGGTTGGAGAGCTCGAAGTTGGCAATGCGGTTATTGGGGTGCGTCTTATTCCAGTAGCCGATGCGCATGCCCTTGGCAGCGCCGTAGCCGCCCACCGGGCCGAGCCAGGTGCCCATACCGCAGTCCATGCTGGTGGCTACCTCGTTCAGCTTGGAGAAGCCGTTCGGGAAGCCGACGTGGAAGTCCCACAGGCTGTTGAAATCATCCCAGCCATCGTCGAGGATGTAGGCATCGAGCTTGACGTTGCGCTTTTCGAAGAGCTCTTTTTTCCAGGTGTTGAGGATGTTCAGGGAAAGCTCTTCATTGCTGCGCTTTTTCGGGTCTACCTCGAAATTGCGGGTAATGCCTACTTCGTACCAGTCGTTGTAGTGCACAAAGGGACGATAGGGGACTGCTCGCTCTCGCTCGATGTAGCGCAGGAAGGAACGACGATGCTGTCCCGGCTGGAAGAGACCGATGACGGAGTTTACCTTCCAGGGGAACTCCTTGGTCAGATTGGTTTTGCGCACCCAGGTGCCGCGCACCATGTCCTCCGGAACCGGCGCTGTGGTTTCTTCCGGGTTGCCCATGGCCAGGGAGAGGGAGATACGGCCGCTGCTGGTGATGGGTTCGGTCTTTTTCTCCACCCAGTAACGCAGGTGGTACGTGCCGGCCACAGGAACGACCATGCGGTATTCGGCGTCCTGGGAATTGTGGCCGGTGTAGCCGGGGTGAATATCCTCTGCAATAACCTGACCAGCAGATGTGACCAGCTGCACACCCACCATGTTCAGGCGGTGATTGCCGCGTTCGTACTCAAAGTCAACGACGAGCTCGCCGGGTTCCAGGAAGTTCACCGGGCCTTCGGCCACAGCGAGATCACGCAGCACGGGGCCATTCTGGGCGTTGTACTTAGTGCCATAAACCGGAATGAAGCTTTCCGGCACGTTAAAGGCACTGCCAAACATGCCCGGGGTCCATGCTTCGGGGGTCCATGTGTCTTCCTGAGCCGCGCCGTGCTGCCCCACTGACATGACGGACATGGGCGTTTCCAGTCCCATGAAGAGCTTTTCGGTGATGGCCACGGTTCCGTGCGTGGTGTTGCCGGAGATAGAGGGAATGCCACCGGCCTCCGTGGGTACTACCTGCAGGGCGGTGATGTTGTTGAAGGGAACCGGCTTGTCGGTTGCTTTCAGGGTGAACTCCTGACGCAGGTAGGCAGAACCGTCGCGCAGCACGGCTTTCCAGTCGATGCTGAATGAACCGTCCGGGGCGGTGAAGGTGGCGGTAATGGCCTGGCCCGGCAGCTGAGCAGAGACGCGCAAGTCATTCTTATCGGGGGTGAGCTCTTCCAGCTTGAGCTCTGAAACTTTCATATCAGTGGAGCTCATCTGCTTGCCATCTCCCAGGGTCAAGGAGAATACCGGGCCGCCGCTTTCGAGGAGCAGGGTGCCATCCGGACCCTTAAAACCGCCAAATTCCACGCCTCCATCCTTGCTGATGAATGTGGCTGTCAGCAGTTTGTTGCTCAGGGTGTATTCATTCGCTGTTTGTGCGGCCTTGCCCTCGCCAATGGGGTTTTTTGCGGAATCATCATTGCAGCTGACCAGGGAAAGTCCGAGTCCTGCTGCGGCAATGGACGCCAGAAGTGTATGAAGAAAAATATTTTTACGCATAACGGCAGTATTACGATAATTACCAGTTAGAAATCTACCATAACCAGAGCGCGATGACAAGCCGAAAATGCCGCATGTCTGCTGTTATTTGATAAACTTTCTGATATCAGACTGTTTGTAGAAAAAAACGGCAGCCGGTCCAGAAGCGGACTGACTGCCGGGTTTTTCGAATGGGATGAGGAGTGGGTTACTTCATTGGCTTGATGGTGACCGGAACCTTGATTTCCGGAAGCCCCTCGGCCTTGATGGTGACGGTAGCGGTACCGCTTTCGCCGCGTTTGCCGCGCACCACGGCCAGCAAGCGTCCATTGAAGAAACGCTGGTTGTAGTCCTGCATGCAGGTCCAGTCGGTGGGGTCGCCGTTGCAGAAGCCGGCCAGCTCTGCCGGGCCTTCGATGCTGAAGCTCACCTTGCGTCTGTCGGTGGGTACTACGTTGCCGGCAGCATCGGTCAGTGCCAGCTCCACAAAGGAAAGGTCGCGGGCATCGCCGGTGATGGTGGAGCGGTCCACCTTGGCTGCCACAGCAGTGGATTCTCCGGTGGTCACGCGTTTGGCAGTGGCCCAGGGCATGCCGCCCTTCTTCACCACGACCTCAACAGTGCCGGGTTCGTAGACAACATTTTCCCAGGTGAATCGGAACTGGTTCTTGCTCACGGCCAGCGAGCGGTCTTTCTGGGTGAAGGTGGGGCCTTCGCCGCGGCGGCGCACGCCCTGGCTCTTGCCATTCACAAAAAGCTCCGCTTCATCGCCACTGGTGAAGACCATGACCGGGGTGACCTGGCCCTCGCGGCCCTGCCAGTTCCAGTGCGGCAGGATGTGGGCCTGGGCCTTCTCCGGGTTCCACTGGCTCTGGTAGAGGTAGTAGATATCCTTCGGGAAACCGGCAAGGTCGATGATGCCGAAGTAGGAGCTGCGGCTCACGGCGCGGCTGCCCATGGCTTCGTATTCGCGCATGATGGCCTCGCGCTGGGCCTTGGGCAGGTGCTTGATGTTATTCTCAATGGAGGCATCCTGGTTGTAGGGGGTGGGCTCGCCGATGTAGTCGAAGCCGGTCCACACATATTCACCGGCAAGGTCCGGCGCTTTGGTGTGGGCATACATTTCTGTATCCGGGCAGCTGCCCCAGTGCGTGCTGGCCAGACCATAGGCGCTCACCTGGTGCGGCACGGCACCGGGCTTGAAATAGCCACCGCCCACGCTCCAGTCCAGCGGGAAGTTGTATGTGTCGCGTGTGCCCACGCAGGAGCAGGTCTCGGAGCCGTAGAAGGGCTTTTCCGGGTGAGTGAGACGGAATTTTGCGTACAGGTGCGGCTTGTAGTTGAAGCCGTAGATGTCCATGGTATCGATGAATCCGTTGGTCCAGGCATTCTGGTCGTTGCAGCCCACGGTGTAGGGGCGGGTCATGTCGTACTTGCGGATTTCATCGCGCAGACCGTAGGCGATGCGGAAGTTGAAGTCGTTCCATGCCTTGTCGTGCTTGCTCATGGTCTGCTCCATGATTTCGTTGCCACCGCTCCAGGCTATGATGGAGGGGTGGTTGCGGTCGCGCTGCATGAAGTTCTTCACGTCTTTCTTCCACCATTCATCCCAGTAGATGTGGTAGCCGTTCACCTTTTCGTACTTCTGGCGCTTCCATATATCGAACAGCTCATCGATGACCAGGATGCCGTGCTTGTCGCAGAGGTCGAGCACCTCCGGGGCGGGCGGGTTGTGGGTCATGCGGATGGAGTTGCAGCCCATTTCTTTCAGCTTCTCAATCTTGCGCTCATAGGCCCGGGTGTGGAAGGCGGCACCCAGCGCACCCAGGTCGTGGTGCTCGCAAACGCCCTTGAGCTTCACTCGCTTGCCGTTCAGGAAGAAGCCCTCCTTGCGCCACTCAGCGCTGCGCACACCGAAGGTAGTGGTGCGGGAATCGATTTCCTTGCCGCCCATGGCGACCTTGGTCTGCAGCTGGTAGAGGTTCGGATTCTCGCAGCTCCAGAGGCGGGGATTGGGGATGCGCAGTTCCTGCTCCACCACACCCTCCGTGCCGGGGGCAATGGTGAGGGTGGATTCCTGCGCAGAGGTGCCTTCCACTACCTGGCTGACCGTGATTTCTGCCGGGGTGCTGCCGGTGTTGGTCACGGTGGTTTGCACCTTGACCAGGGCGGAATCTGCCGTAATTTCCGGGGTGGTCACATAGGTAGGCCACTGGGTCAGGTGCACCGGGCCAGTCTTCTCCAGCCACACGTGGCGGTAGATACCCGCACCGGGGTACCAGCGTGTGGAAAGCTCCAGGTTGCTGGCCATGACCGCCACCAGATTCTGCTGCCCCGCTTTCAGATAGGGGGTGATATCCACGCGGAAAGAATTATAGCCGTAGGCCCATTCGCCGGCTTTCTGCCCATTCACATAAATCTTCGGTTGCGACATGACGCCGTCGAAATCCAGATACCAGCGGTCTTTTTCCGGGTTGAAGTTGGCCGGCACCTCGAAATTCTTGCGGTACCAGCCCCAGCCTTTCCACGGCAGCTTGCCGGTTTCATTGGGCTCTTTCTCCAGGAAGGGACTTTCAATAGCCCAGTCGTGCGGCAGCTGCACCGGCTTGTAGCCGGTTTCGTCGGCATCTACGGCGCCGTGCACCAGGGCTCCCGGTCCACGGCGAACTTTAAGCGGTTTGTCATCTGCCCCGGTGAAGAGAATTTCGCGGATACTCATCCACTGGGTCATGTCTGTTCCTTTGGGAACGCACACCTCCACGTAGCGGATGGCGGTGGGCTCCGGCATCATCACAAAACTGGCCGCCTGACCGCCCTGCTTGAAAGAAAGGGAGAAGTTTTTGCTTTCATCCCAGCAGGTGACCTTGATTTCCACATCGAAGGTGCTCGGCTGTTCCCAGTATATCAGGAAAAGCTTCACCGGGTCCTTGAAGCCCGGCGCCACGATGAAACGGTGCCCTTCCTCCTCGTTGGGCGCGCACCAGCGGGTTTCCATATTGTTATCGATGGCGTGTGCTTCCGGGTGGTCGCCCTGGTGACCCGAACTGGCGGTGGGTATGCCGGCATTGGCAGGATCATAGGACCCGAAGTACTTGAATTTCCAGTCAAAATCAAAAGACTCGCGCTCGCCGGCATAAGCTGCTGCTACGCCCAGAGCCATGAGAGAAAAGAGATATTTGGCGTTCATCTTGTTCTGTTTGCTGTCCAATAGATAAGCTGATTGTGCGCATTCTAGCAAATTCTCTATGCCGTTGCAAGGATAAAGAAATGCCGCCCCATTTGAAGCCACGCGTCCCAAAGATTATTGTAGTCGGGATACGCGGGAGCCCGTATTTCGTTGTTTTTTGCGGTGCAGCTTGACCAATGGTCCATGTTGTATTATAATCCGGGGCCGTATGATAGCAAGCACCCCTATGTTCAAGATGTTCTTTTCGGCTGTGTTGCCGTTGGCGTCTCTGGCGTGTTTGTGGTTTGCTGTTCTTTTTGTATACAGGGGCTTACGAGGCCTGTTGCTTCGTGGCGGGGCTCTGGTGAGTGGGTTGCATGCCAGCAGCACACTCTGCCGCCATGGCGAAAATGGTTCCACCCGCTATGTGCCGGTGTTCACATATACAACGGCTCATGGTGATGAGGTGGATATACTCGGGGCGGTTGATTTCCGGACTGAGGCCGAGGCTATGCAGGCGCGGCGGCCGTTGGTGTATTCCCATGAACGCCCGGATGCCGCCGTGGCGCGCAACGCGGTGGTATTCATGGCTGTTCCTTTTGTTTACCTGCTGGCGGCGGTTGTGCTGGCGTGTGTGTCGCACTGGCTGCTGGGCTGCATGCCGGATTAAGCGGTTTACATGCCCGGCTCATGGTGCTAGACTGGGCTCATGAACACCATGCCTGCCGGATTCTCCATGCGCCTGGCTGCTGAGAACGATTTTGCTGCCATTCGAGCCTTCTATAACCAGTTGATTGATGACCTGGTGCGTCGCCCCTACCACCCCCTGTGGGCGCGGAATGGCCACCCCTCAGATGATTATTTGCGCAAGGCTATAGCGGAAAATGAGCTCTGGGTGGCCGAAAATTCCGGGCAAATTGTGGCGGCTGTGGTGGTGAACAGCGAGGTGAACGAGGGATACAACGAAGTGACCTGGCAGGTGCAGGCCGGTCCCGGCGAGTTTACCTGCATTCATGCTTTCGGGGTTTCGGCTCGCTTGCAAGGGCAGGGCATTGGCAAGGCTATGATGCAGGGCATCATCGATATGACCCGCCGGGAGGGGAAAAAGGCCATCCGCCTGGATTTGATTGACTTCAACCGCCCCACCGGCAAGGTGTATGAGAAGTTCGGGTTCTGCAAGTGCGCGGAGCTGAAGCTGTACTACCCCGAGGTGGGCTGGCAGCTTTTCCACATGTACGAGCTGGTGCTCTGATGAACTAAAAGCGCACCCGGGAATGTCCCGGATGCGCTTTTGCGTCTCTCTCATTATCGCTCTTTACAGAGCAGGCTTTTTCGGGGTCGGAGCAGCGTCCGTGCCCTTGAAGGTCTTGTTCGGCAGCCATGTCTGGTTGCGGCCCAGGAAGGCAATCTTGCCGCGCACGATGAGTTTCTCGCCCTCGCGCCACATTTCGCAGCCGTATACCTTGCCCTTCTGCGGGTCAAGAATTTCGCCGCCGCTGTAGGTCTTGCCGTCCTTCTCCAGATCCCAGATGATGGTGAGACCCTTGATGGAGGGACTGCCCTTAATCTTGGCCTTGGCTCCGGGGTTCTTCAGAAGCTCGACCACGCGGCCGTAGTACTTGCCCTGGTATTCGTACACCTGCACCACGCTCTTGGCTTCCTTGGTCTCATCGTCAATCGTGGTCCAGTAGCCGGTGATGTTGGCCGTGGCCTGGGCGCCCAGAGCGCAAAGTGCCATGCCGGCTGTCAGTAAGAGTTTCTTCATGTCTGTGTGTGTTTCTATGGTTTGGTTTTCTGCCCCCCATTCGAGAGAAAAGCTAGAGTGGGGTCTAGGTGGAGTGTACTCTATCTTGTTGAGCCGGTCAAGCAAAAATTAGAGAAAAAATGGTAGGAGAAGCTTCTCTTCTGAGAGATATTGTTCTTACGCCCCCCGGGGCTCAAAGCTTCGCTCGCTACTACTCGCAAATGAGCCAACACTCTTGCTTTCGTGACTTATTAGAAGTCCCAAATTCCAATTTTCCGCACAGGCGGGAGGATTACTCTTGCTCGTTGCGGCGTTTGACCATGTGGTGCACGAAGTAGAGCGGCAGCCCGAAAATGAGGATGAGGAGCAGGGGGGCAAAGACGTAGAGATAGAGCCGCAGGTAAAGGGTGCAGGTCTCATCCCCGGAATCGGCTCCGAGTTTCCACCAGTGGTAGGTGGCGGTGGGGTTCCAGGTGAGGCCGGAGGTGGGGTCCAGATGCAGCAGACCTCGGCGGGCCATGGCGGCGGGGTAGCCGCGGTTGCTGGCGGTGATGTAGTATTCATCGGCCAGGGCGCCTTCGCCTACGCTGTCGTAGTAGCGCCCCAGTTCGTAGGGGGCAAAGGGGCTGTCCAGTGCACCGCTGGCATATTGCAGAATCTTGAGACCTTCTGCCGCATCGGCTTCCACTCCTTCACCGAAGATGAGCATGGAGCCGGCCTTCACCGCGGCGTCTGCGTGGCCCTGCTGGGCGGCAGCCTGGTAGGCAGCCAGTGCTTCCTGGTGCTTGCCTTGCTCCTGGAGCATCCAGGCTTTGTGATAAAGTGCTGCGGGCACCTGGGCGGCCACGGCTTTTTCGAGGTACTGCAGGCCTTTGGCTTCATCCTTCGGCACGCCTTTGCCTTTCAGGTAGGCATCTGCCACCACATAGGCCATCTGGGCGTCTTTGCCCTGGTCGGCCAGCTGCGTGGCGTAGGCGAGGGCCTTGGCTTCATCTGCCGGGGTGCTGAGCCCTTTGGTGTAGACTTTGAAGAGCTGGTAGGCTGCGGGAACAGCGCCGGCCGCTGCGGCTTTTTCGAGCTTCCCGATGCCACCGGCTGAGTTCTGGGGCACCCCCAGGGCATTCAGCTCCATGTAGCCCTGCCAGTAGAGGGCTTCGGTATCGCCCTTGGCGGCCATATCGCTGTAGATGGTGTAGGCCTTGGCATAGGCAGACTTTGCGGCTTCTGGGCTGTTCTGCTTGGTATACAAATCTCCCAGAATGAAGGCGGCAGAGGGTTCTCCCGCTGCGGAGAGCCGGTTGAACCACTCCACGCTGCGCACCATATCTGCCGGGATGACCTCGTCCCCCGCCAGGAACAGACGGGCCAGCATCCACATGGCCTTCTGGTCGCCAGCCTGGGCCTTCTCCGTGAGATTTTCGATAAGCTTATCGGCCCACGCTGCGGCTTGTGTGCGGTGCCCTTTCAGGGCATAGCGCAGGTAGAGCTGCCGCTGGGAGTAGGCATCGCCCTTGGCGGCTTCTTCCTTGAGCTGGGCCACGCTCTGCTCCATGCGTGCATCGTCGCAGGCGAGGGCGGGGGTGCCGGGAGTGGTTTCCTGCGCCAGCAGGGGCAGGGCAAGAAGGGCGGCGAGAATCCAGGAGGCTTTCATATGGTTATGAATCTGACGAAAATGGGATGCTGGTGGTTGAAAGAAAAACCGGTGCTGACGATGTACAATCAGCACCGGTAAAGGGATTGCGGTCTTTACTCGCCGCGGCGGAACCCGCCGGAGCTGCGCCCACCGCCGTTGCGGTTGAAGGGCTTGCGGCCTCCAAAGGATGGCTTGCGGTCGCCGAAACTGCGGCGCTCACCATTGAAGGAACGGCGCTCGCCGCTGAAGCTCTTGCGCTCACCGAAGCTGCGGCGCTCGCCATCGAAGGAGCGGCGCTCACCGAAGCTCTTGCGCTCGCCGAAGCTGCGGCGCTCGCCATCGAAGGAACGGCGCTCACCGAAGTTCTTGCGCTCGCCGAAGCTGCGACGCTCGCCATCGAAGGAACGGCGCTCACCAAAGGGCTTGCGGTCGCCAAAGCTCTTGCGTTCGCCGAAGGACTTGCGGTCGCCAAAGCTCTTACGGTCGCCGAAGGAACGACGCTCGCCAAAGGGCTTACGGTCGCCGAAGGTGCGGGAGTCATCGCGGCGGTTGCGCGGGGCGCGGCCGAAGGGACGGCGGGAATCCTCGCGCTCGGGCTCATAGGCTTCACCCTCTGTGAACTTGGTGGCAAGGCCCAAGGCTTCTTCCTCTGTTTCGAAATCGGCAGGATTGAACACGTAGTTATCGTCCTCATCCTCGTCGGTCGGTTTGCCGGCGGCCGGGGTGGGACGCGGTTTGAACACCTGCTTGGCACCCATGAGCCCCTTGCGGCGGCGCGGGTTGGTGCCGGCCAGGGCAATCTGCTCCTCACTCATGAGCTGGCAGTGCCCGGGCTCCAGATCGCCACCCCACAGGGAGCCGATGCGCACGCGCACCAGCTTTTTGACGCGCAGGCCGAGGCAGGCAAACATCTGGCGCACCTGGCGCTTCAGTCCTTGCTCCAGCACCACGCAGGCGCGGCGGGCAGAGAGGCGGGATACGTACTTGGCCTTGGCCTGGCCTTCCGGGATGCGCACACCCTTGAGCAGCTGGATGAGGACGCTGCTGTCGAACGCCTGATCCAGCGTGACCCAGTATTCCTTTTCTACACCGCCACTGGGGTGGGCCAGGTTCTGGCTCATGCTGCCATTGTTCGTAAAGATGAGCAGACCCTCGCTGTCGGCATCCAGACGCCCCACGTAGTTCGCGTGGCGGTACTTGACCGGCAGCAGGTCATACACGGTGCCGATGGCTCCCTGGGCCTCGCGGCTGCACACGTAGCCACGCGGCTTGTTCAGCAGGATGACCACTTCCTCCTGCGGCACGGCGCGGCGGCCATCCACGCGCACAAAATCGGTGGGCATCACTCGCAGACCGGGGGTGTCTACGGCCTTGCCATTCACTTCCACTCGCCCCTCGGCAATGAGGCGGTCCGCGGCGCGGCGGCTTTCGTAGCCGCACATGGCCAGAAACTTATTCAGGCGCACGCTGCCCTCCGGGGCTGCGGGGTAGCCATTATCTTCAGACATAGTAGATTTCTCTAAACTTGTAGTGTATAAAGAAGCCCCGCGGTTGCCACAACCGGGGGGCTCCAGAAAATGTGAGTTCCCTCTCGTGAGGGGCCTATTAAGCTTCGAACTTGGTCTTGGGCAGGCCGATGGGGCTCTGGCCTTCCTTCCACTGACCGCGTTCCTTCATGAGCTTCACGCGCTCGAAACGCTTGAGAACAGAACGCTTACCGCCAACGGTACCAGTAGCCTTGAGTGTGGAGTGCTTAGACATATTTCGTGTGTTTTGTAAAGGTTAGCTCCGCATCACTGCGGAAATGTGGTGGCCACTTATACAGCAGAATAGCCTGAATTGCAAGCCAAATTTACGACTTTTTTTCATTTCTTTACGTCAACATCCGGCACTCATGCGCTTGTTTGGTTGAGAACAGTGTGTCAGAGTGCGCAAATGCGCTTGACGCCACCCTCCCCTCTGGAGTAACATGTAAGCGTACCCCGGAACACTTCATTAACGTAAACCATTCTATACGCATATGAAAATGAACTACATCATTACGGCTCTGGCAGTAGGTTGCACCCTGCTGACCACCTCCTGCTCCACCATGGTGGACGGCAACAACGTGTCCGCCAACAAGGTGGGTTACGGCGCTCAGGCTTTCCCCGCTACGGTGGTGGCCGCCAAGAACGTGAACATTGAGACCACCAGCACGGCCAAGAACCTTGGCACGGGCGTGGGTGCCGTGCTCGGCGCCGGTGCTGGCCAGCTGCTGGGCGGTGGTTCCGGCCGCGTGGTGTCCGCTCTGGGCTTCGGTGCTGCTGGTGCTCTTGCCGGTCGCTACCTGACCGACTCCATGGGCAACACCAAGGGGCAGACCCTCACCGTGCAGATCGATGGCTCCAGCCAGCTCTACTCCGTGACCCAGCCGGTGTCCCAGCAGTACGGCTATATCCCCGTGGGTGCTCATGGTATGTACTACCACGGCACCAACAACAGCCGTTTCGAACCCGATGGCATGTAAGCCGCTATCAGTTTGAGCCTTTTACTAATCCCTGTCTGGCCTGCCAGACAGGGGTTTTTTTTAATTTTGCGCTTTTGCACACCGCTTCGGGGCTGATTTCCCCCACACATCATACGCATGAGCGAAGCGATAAATTGGAATTGATCGGGCAGAGCGGCGTTATTTCGCTGCGGCATTCTGCCGCAGTTGTTGCTGCGGCATTTTGTGCATCTGCGGCATTTTGTCTCAATCAAGGCGTGCCAATGTTGCCTTGATAAATATATATGACAATGCGCTATTTATTTAAATATAAACGTATATGATTATTGTTGGTGTCTGTGTGGCGGAGTTGGCACGTGATTTGCAATCACAGAGGTAAAGGACGTCTGCGCGAGTGCAGACCGACCCATTTCTAAAAAATCAAAACAAACAAAAAATAGAAAGACAATAAACCATGAGCAAGATACTCGGTATTGACCTTGGTACGACGAACTCCTGCATGGCCGTCATGGAAGGCGGTCAGGCCACTGTGCTGGAAAACAGCGAGGGCGCACGTACCACCCCCTCCATCGTCGCTTTCACCAAGAACGGCGAGCGTATCGTGGGCCAGGCCGCCAAGCGCCAGGCCGTGACCAACCCCCGCAACACGGTGTTCTCCGCCAAGCGTCTCATCGGCCGCAAGTATGCCGAGCTGACCGCGGATGACAAGAAGGTGCCTTACACCATCGTCGAGGCTCCGAACGGCGACGCCCACATTCAGGTGGAAGTCGGCGGCGAGACCAAGGTGTATTCCCCCCAGGAAATCAGCGCCATGATTCTCGGCAAGCTGAAGGCCGATGCTGAGTCCAAACTGGGCGAGACTATCACCGAGGCCGTGATTACCGTGCCCGCTTACTTCAACGATGCCCAGCGCAATGCCACCAAGGCAGCCGGTGAAATTGCCGGTCTGAAGGTGCGCCGCATCATCAACGAGCCCACCGCCGCAGCTCTGGCCTACGGCCTGGACAAGGGCAGCAACGAGCAGATTGCCGTGTATGACCTTGGTGGCGGTACCTTCGATATCTCCGTACTCGAAATCGGCGACGGCGTGTTCGAGGTGAAGGCTTCCGATGGTGATACCCACCTGGGTGGCGATGACTGGGATAACGCCGTCATCAACTGGATTCTGTCTGAATTCAAGAGCCGCGAGGGTATGGATATTTCCAAGCAGACGGACGCCCTGCAGCGCATCAAGGAAGAGGCAGAGAAGGCCAAGATTGCCCTCTCCTCCACCCAGAGCTATGATATCTCCCTGCCGTTCATCACCATGGATGCCACCGGTCCCAAGCACATCCAGCTCACGCTGACCCGCAGCAAGCTGGAGCAGCTCACCGAAACCCTGCTGGAGCGCACTACCCGCCCGGTTCGCGAGTGTATTGCCGCCGCCGGTCTGAGCACCAGCGATATCAACGAGCTCGTGCTCGTGGGTGGTATGACCCGCATGCCCGCCGTGCAGGAGATGGCCAAGCGCCTGGCCGGCAAGGAGCCGCACAAGGGTGTGAACCCGGATGAAGTGGTGGCCGTGGGTGCTGCTATTCAGGGCGGCGTGCTCACCGGTGCTGTGAACGACGTGCTGCTGCTGGATGTGACTCCGCTCACCCTTTCCATCGAGACCATGGGCGGCATTGCCACCCCCATGATTGACCGCAACACCACCATTCCGGTGCGCAAGAGCCAGGTGTTCTCCACCGCTGCTGATAACCAGCCCGCCGTGGATATCCGCATCTGCCAGGGCGAGCGCAAGATGTTCAACGACAACAAGCTGCTCGGTAACTTCAAGCTGGACGGCATCCAGCCCGCTCCCCGCGGTGTACCCCAGATTGAGGTGACTTTCGATATGGACGCCAACGGTATCCTCAAGGTGACCGCCAAGGATAAGAACACCGGCAAGGAGCAGAATATCTCCATTCAGGGTTCCTCCGGCCTCTCCAAGGAAGAGATTGAGCGCGCCAAGAAGGAAGCCGAGGCTCACGCCGAGGAAGACCGCCGCAAGGCCGAGGACATCGAGATTATCAACAAGGCTGATTCCCTTGCCCACAATGTGGAGCGCCAGATCAAGGACATGGGCGACAAGGCCCCTGCCGAAGTGGTGAAGCCCATCCAGGACAAGGTGGACGCCCTCAAGAAGGCCGCCGAGGCCAAGGATGTGGCCAAGGCCAAGCAGCTGACCGAGGAGCTCGAAAAGACCCTCTCTGAGCTGAATGCCGCCGCCCAGGCCGCTGCCCAGCAGGGTGGATGCTCCGGCGCCGGTTGCGATGCCGGCTGCGATTCCTCCGCCGACAATGGCCCCCGCAAGGCCAAGAGCCGCGTGGTGGACGCCGAAGTGGTCGATGAGTAAACTTTAACCCTCCCGGGGGCAGGGGAGTGCAGCTTCCCGCCCCGGGGGAACCCGATAACAATTTTCAACAACACAAACATACTACATTATTATGATCAAACCATTAGGAAATCGAGTGCTCGTGGAGCGTGTGGAAGCTGAGACCAAGACCGCAGGTGGCCTGTTCCTGCCCGACACCGCCAAGGAGAAGCCCCAGGAAGCCATCGTGCGCGCCATCGGTACCGGCGGCCGCGACAAGGACGGCAACCTCATCCCCTTCAACGTGGCTGTGAACGACAAGGTGCTCATCACCAAGTACGGCGGCACCGAGGTCACCTTCAACGGCACCACCTACACCATCCTCAGCGAGTCCGATATCCTCGCCATCATCGACTAATACGCGACTATTCACTATTAATTATTCACTATTCACTTAAACTATGGCTAAGCAACTTTCATTCGACGAATCCGCACGCCAGAGCCTTCTGGCCGGTGTGACCAAAATCGCCAAGGCTGTGAAGAGCACCCTGGGGCCGGCCGGCCGCAATGTCGTCATCGACAAGAAGTTCGGTTCCCCCAACATCACCAAGGACGGCGTGACCGTGGCCAAGGAAATTGAGCTCGAAGACGCCTACGAGAACATGGGCGCCCAGCTCGTGCGCGAGGTTTCCAGCAAGACCAACGACATCGCCGGCGACGGCACCACTACCGCCACCGTGCTGGCCGAGGCCATCTACCGCGAAGGCCTGCGCAACGTGACCGCCGGTGCCAACCCCATCTCCCTGCAGCGCGGCATCAACAAGGCCTCCGCCGCTATTGTCGAGGAGCTCAAGAACATCTCCAAGCCCGTGGATTCCACCAAGGAGATTGCCCAGGTGGCCACCGTTTCCGCCAACTGGGATTCCGAAATCGGTGACATCATCGCCGAGGCCATGGACAAGGTCGGCAAGGACGGCACCATTACCGTGGAGGAAGCCAAGGGCATCGACACCTCCCTGGACGTGGTGGAAGGTATGCAGTTCGACAAGGGCTACCTCTCCCCCTACTTCGTGACCAACGCCGACACCATGGAGGCTGTGCTCGAGAACCCCTACATCCTCATCTTCGAGAAGAAGATCAGCAACCTGAAGGATTTCCTCCCCCTGCTGGAGAAGGTGGCCAAGAGCGGCAAGCCCTTCCTCATCATCGCTGAGGACGTGGAGGGCGAGGCTCTCGCCGCCCTCGTGGTGAACCGCCTGCGCGGCACCCTCAATGTGGCCGCCGTGAAGGCCCCCGGCTTCGGCGACCGCCGCAAGGCCATGCTCCAGGATATCGCCATCCTCACCGGTGGCCAGTGCATCTCTGAGGACCTCGGCCTGAAGCTCGAGAATGTGGACGTCGACATGCTCGGCCTGGCCAAGCGCGTCGTCATCACCAAGGACACCACCGTCATCATCGAAGGCGCCGGCAAGTCTGCCGATATCTCCGCCCGCGTGTCCCAGATCCGCCACCAGATTCAGGAAACCTCCTCCGACTACGACCGCGAGAAGCTCCAGGAGCGCCTCGCCAAGCTCGCCGGCGGTGTGGCCGTCATCAAGGTCGGTGCCGCCACCGAGACCGAGATGAAGGAGAAGAAGGACCGCGTGGACGACGCCCTGCATGCCACCCGCGCTGCGGTGGAGGAAGGTATCGTGCCCGGCGGTGGTGTGGCCCTCATCCGCGCCCAGAAGGCTGTGTGCGGCCTCAACCTCACCGGCGACGAAGCCACCGGCGCCTCCATCGTGTACCGCGCTGTGGAATCCCCGCTCCGCCAGCTCGTGGCCAACGCCGGCCGCGAAGCCGCCCTCATCGTGGAGAAGGTCAAGAACCTCGAAGCCCCCACCATGGGCTACAACGTCGTGACCGATGAATACGAGGACCTCCTCGTCTCCGGCGTGGTGGACCCCACCAAGGTGACCCGTTCCGCCCTGCAGAACGCCGCCTCCATCGCTGGCCTCATGCTCACCACCGAATGCCTCATCACCGACCTCCCCGAGCCCAAGTCCTGCTCCTGCGGCAGCCACGGCGGCGCCGGCGACATGGGCGGTATGGGTGGCATGGGCGGCATGATGTAAGCGCCCCGCACAACCATCTCACATAACAAAGCAGGGGAGCCATAACCAAAGCTCCCCGAAGTCAGAGTAAAACCTACTCATAACAGCCCCAACTACCCCGGCGGCGGGTTCCGACCAACGGAACCCGCCGCTTCATCTTTGCCGCCAGACGAAGATTTCATTGCTTCCAACAGAAGCGATTTCATGCGGCCCCGCCAATCTGCCGTATGAGTGGTGATAACGGCTTGTGCCGCAGATAATAGGCAATTCTCAGGTCTTTGTTTTCACGCGAAATCGTGTACCCACCTCAATTTTTTTAGATTTTCGAGTTGACTTTGGCGTGGTAACAATGTTTAATGACCTTAGCAAGGTGATTTCCCGCAAGGGCGCCAAAAAGGCTTGGCGTTAAATATCACGATTTTATCTTCGACCCACCCTGCCAGTTCAGGGTGGGTCGTTGACTTTTCTACGATGCCCGTTTATCCTGCACTAAAACCGTTTAAAACATTCCATCAACAAGCTCAACAACTTGTACGGCGTGGAATGTCGAGTTCTTGCGGCTTGTCGCAGAGTGACTTGGTGCAGCAAATTGAGCAGGATTTAACATACATCAACTACTATCGTCTGTCTGCATATTGGTATGCGTATCGTAAAAAACGGCAATCTGGAGAATTGACAGATGATTTTAAGGCGAAAACATATTGGGAGACGGTTCGAGGCTTATACATGTTCGACCGTCGGTTGCGGGGGATGATTTTTGATGCGATATCAAGAATTGAGATTGCTTTACGCACCCAGATTGCCCATATCTGGGCAGAAGATACAAAACAGTCTGCGCCTCAAAGCGACACAAATTGCTACAATTATTCGTATACTGTATCAAAGATAGACAAAAAGACCAATCAGTCGAAACCCAGCGATTATGCAACCTTATTGTCGAAAGTAGATTCATACTACAAGAAAATCAATGATGATGTCGCCAGACATCACAAGAAGGTGTATGGAATTAAGAAAGCTGCGGATTTGCCAGTATGGGTATTTGTTGAGTATTCTACTTTCGGGAATCTGGCATCGCTGTTATCTGGTGGATTGCCTCAGGCGACCGTGGACACTATAGCAAAACACTTCGGCTTCTCGGATCCTTCATTTTTTGTGTCCTGTGTCAATTTACTGAACGATGTGCGCAATACTTGTGCGCATCAGGGGCGTATCTGGAACAGATACTGGTTGACAGCAAAGGGCGCTCATTATCTCAAATCTCCCAATAAGAGTTTTCCCGCATGGCTGATGGAATATTGTGCTGCGTCGCAGGAATGGAAAGTGAATGCCCAGATGTCTCTCGGAACGTTAACTGCCAATAATTACCAGACATCTTCTGTTCTGACCGTATGCAATATTTTATTGCGCACCGTAGCGCCTCAAAGTCTGTGGAAAAACAGACTTCTTGCTCTGATGGCAAATCCGGATAATCCCTTACCTGATATATATCGTTATATCGGGTTTACCAATTCCCGCTGGCATGAGCATCCTCTGTGGAAATAGCTCGTTCGCCCTCTTTTTACAGTTCGCAAGAGGTTCTTATTCAAACGTCTACCACTTCATCTTAGCCTGGAGATAAAGATGAATAGCTTCCAACGGAAGCGATTTTATATGGCTCGGCCTATTTTTATAAGCGTGCCAGTTGTGCTGCCGTAAGGAGCCTGATAATTTTACCACAGGCAAAATTTAAATCTTAAAAAACGAAGTAGATCATTATAATCTTCTTCGCGAAAAGGTGGTAAAACGCCATGCAAAAAACAGAAAATAAGATGTATAGCTCTATTAGAGGTAAGGGTGCAGGGTGTGTTATTACCAACAGTGACTTTTACCATCTGGCAGCAAGGGGGACGATAAACCGTTGTTTGACCTCTTTGCGTGAGCGTGGAATTATTCGTTCCCTCATAGTCGGCATTTACGATTATCCCATCTACAGCGAGCTTTTGCAGGAGCTACTGGCCCCTGATATCGACTTGGTAGCTCAGGCGATTGCCCGGAAGAATCAATGGCATATTCAGATTACGGGAGACGCGGCGTTGAATTACCTTGGCCTGAGCACGCAGGTCCCGGGCCGCTATGTGTACCTGAGTGATGCGCAGAGCAGGGAATACCAGATCATGAACCGCACCCTCGAATTCAAACGCGCACCGCTCAAGCAGACAAAATTTCAAAGCCGTCAGACCGAGATCATCACCCAGGCCCTTCTCGCTCTGGGCGAAGCCAACACCAATGAGACCACACTTGCTAAAATTGCAGCCTATATCAAAGACAAGGAGAGACCTCGCATTCTGAAAGATAGTCGCTATGCTCCCGCCTGGATTGGTGAGTTGCTCAGAAAAATTATTACCGAAGTTACCGTTATAAAGAATGAGACTGCCACCTGAATAGAAATGGCGCATCCACTGTAGTAGATGCGCCACATTGCGGGGCTTTCGGTTGCTGCTGAATTATCTTCAGCGCATCGGCCAGTAGTTGCGCTACCTGTTCATCGATGGTGAAATTAACAGTAGCGGCACAGGAGTATAGCAGGGGAACCGCTCTCTTCCTCTCCCATGTAAACTGTAGTTCAGCTTTTCATGATTGCCGTTGCTGCGCATGTAGAAAAATTAGATCTAATCTTTTCTGCATATGCATGATATAGCATCTTGCAACCCCGATTCTTTTCTGTTATAGATTCTCCATAATTTTTTCAGGATGTCTTTATAGTAGTTGCTGTCACTTTTTAGATAGTTGGAGGGAATAAGCGTGTCTTGATTTCTTTCTGCTAAATCGAGAGCATTATCAAAACATGCTCCGAGGACATCCTCCCCAATGATGCTGAATATTTTGAAAAATAGATTTTTCTCATCAGACATATTGTTGCACACAATATTCGTCATATCTCCCGTTTGTTTGAGGATGCGTTTGAGTTCGTCGGTGTTATTCAAAAGACCCGCTATGGTATCATATGAAAAAACACCGTGTTCTAACTTGCATAGAAAAGATATACAGGCAAGTTGGAAAGTTTTTCCATTACGTATCATGGGCAATGTTGTACGTTCATCGTAGCCTGCATTCTTAATATCATGTTTTACGAACAGGTCGTAATAGTGAGCAATTCGTAAGGTGTCGGCAATTATACCCGCTTGGGCACTGTCGCCGAAGAGGGAGTAATAGTATTCATCTTGGTACATTTTTGATGACTGACTCCGTGCTGTACCTGGCATTTGCAGTACTGTTGCGAATCCGAGCTTTCCTACCTGTTCGAGTGTAGCATAATGGTATGGCTCAGAATATTGCTTGGGAACGCGGTCACCCTTTTTCGTTATATAGTATACGTGTTTTGCATAGAGCTTCTCTTTCAACCTATATTGTTCTTTGGTGTTCGATTTAAGGTCAGCCTTTTTAATGGTTTTCTGGGAATTTGATGCTTCGGCAATTTGAAGAGTAAACTCATCTTTATGTGATCGTGATTCTCCTTTGGTTTTAACTACTTTACATTGTAAATAAAAATCTCTTTCAATATCCAGATGTCCGAGTTTGTGTGTTGTTTGTCCTCCGTTTACAATGGAAAAATTGTGTAGTTTCAGAGTTCTTCCATCAAGTTGATAATTTTCACATACAATTATGATGCCGTTGTTTTTATACCAGAAATTATCCGGTTCCTTTCTTACTGTTTTTGAAATTCCTTCATCAACAGTTTTTTGCCGTATGTAGTACCGCAGATTCATACCAAGAAGACCGTTTCTTCTCCTGTTTTGCAAATCTTGCAATGATTGTGCGGATATATTTACAATGATGGAATCTTCGTAGCTAAGAAAATTGTCCGTTTTGTCAATCGTTAACTTGTCGTAATCTACAAATAGTTTTCCGTTGTCAATGGATTCGATTTGAGCTTCAATGTCAGCGCAAAATGCCATTTCGACATCAAAAAGATTAAATAATGAAGCGTTGGCTTTTTCTATCTTATTTTGTTCTCGTTTTGTTTTGGGTGCATATGATGTGCAGAAGAAAATCCTGATACATCCCGTATCTTCCATTTGACTTTTTGCATTTCTATATGCGGTCAGAACTTTTTCATTGTAACCTTGTGTTTTGTATCTGTCGATGTTCTTGACGGTCTCCGCAATCTTGTATAATTCACCAGCAACGTCTTCCCCTGTCAATTTAGTGTTTTCATAGTACTTGCTTTGAACGATGATCATATCGTTACCTTCACTATTAGGGTCATTGAAAATAGCGTCTATTCCTCCATCATTTGCTCCATCCGTATGATATTCCAAGCACGTATCTGGGTCGAAACGGATCCCATCGCTAAAGAAGAAGTATTTTATACAGAGCATTGTGAAAATATGACAATCTTGCATATCGCGTAAGATTGCATATTCGCTTTTCAATGTATTAATTCGTTCGGATATAAAATTTTGATTTGTCATACTGCCCGTAGTTTGCCCTATGCTAACACTTGTGCATTATAAGTCAAGTAAATTGTGTTGAGTTTGGATTGAACGGAAATGACGATGAGTCATTGATCTCTTCTCATGTTAATACGCCGACCTAGAACATAACTTTGAATTGTAATGACAAAATATGTTTTTGCTTAAGTGATTTCACGTGTTTGTAAAATTGAGGATTATAGGTCATATTGATATTGTCATCTCCTCGATATGCGACTGCAATTCAGTCAGCAGGCCGGCATAGGCGAGGCGGTGGAAGGTGCCGTGGTGTTCTTGTATTTCGTGGGCTGAGAGATGGTGGTGGGTGGCTTGGAAGGTGGTGATGAGGGCGGTCTGTTGTTTCCGGGCGGTTTCCTGGGTTGGGAAGGGGCCTTGGCAATCGATGGAGAGGTGACCTTCGGCATCGATGGTGGCGTAGTGGAGGATATAGAGGGGCATAGGTCAGTTGGTTTTACGGTAGACGCCGGGGGTAAGGAATTCGATGAGTCCTTTATCGCGGAGCATCTGGAGTTGCTGGCGGATTTTGGCTTCGACGTTGTTGTTGCGGGGATGGCGGGCTTTCAGTTGGTCAACAAAGGAGTACATCTGCTCCAGGGTGAAGGTGGAGCTTAGTTTTTCGGTGCATTGGAGGACATCGAACAGCCAGCCGCGGCTTTCGATGCTCCTGGATTGCAGGGCGTAGACCTTGTTATATTTCCGGCAGACTTCATCTTTATCCAGCACCTCGCCATTGCGGATGATGGGGATTTTGGCAGAGTCCGGGACTTTACCCAGCAGAATGTTGCAGCCCTCCCACCCCGCGCGCGGCGGTCTCTTTCAGCTGCTTGCGTTTCTGGATGATATCCGGGATGAAAAAGCACCTGGGAACGATGATGAGGTTGTTCACCTGGTAGCGGTCGTAGTGCAGGAAGAAGAAGCTGGGGTTATCCAGCGAGGTGATGCGCTGAATCATGGTGCGGTATACGCCATCGACGACGCTGCTCATGAATCGGGCGGTGGTGGATTTTTTGCTCTTCAATTCATACTGGGCGCGGCAGTTCTGACAGACGTAGTCTTTGACCGGGGCGTTGGGTTCGGCGGTCTGGATGGATTCGGCGCCGCAGATAGGGCAGTACATGTTGCGGGCGAGCCAGTCTTCGGTGAGACGCCGGGCAATCTGGGCGGGGCTTTTGTAGCCTTGTATCAGGGCGGTGTTGAACGTTAAATTCATAGGCGGGGGAGGCGAGTCTGCTGTCATTCTAGCAGAATGAAGACTGCTTGCAAGTTCGGAAGTAAGATTGGCTGCGAAAAAACGAGGGCGATTCAGTCCCGAAATCACGGTGCATTTAATCGGGACTTCCGTCTTCGCCCTGCGGGCTACGCCGAGACAAGAAAGTCCCGTGCTTCGACAAAGTGCCTCCCCCGCAAATTCCCATTTGTCGGGGCTAATTATTCCAATGCGTTTATTTTGAAGCGTTTTTCGTTCAAGCCTCGCATTCATTTACAAGGCTGCTGTATTATGCTTTTGACGTTCAGAACACCCGCGGCCATTTCGTTGGGGTATGCATCAGGCCTGTCTTTCAAATCTGATCTTCTTATGAGCCCGAGCGAATCTTCTGGTGTTTCAGGGTAGGCAGCTGGTAACACAATAGACTGATTCCCTTGCTCTTTTTGCCTGGTAATTTCCTTAAACCTTGCAGCTTCGTAAGGCTTATACTCCCATGCTTCTATACCTGCGGGAACCGTGTGGTATAGAGCAATGGCCAGCATGAGAAAACTTAATACTTTCAGTTGAATCTGCGGGATGTTACAGTTCCAGTACAGGTAGGCAATCGCTCCTATAAGGGACAGGGTGGCAGGAGCAAAGCTCATGGGCGTGGGAATGCAGCTGTAGAGGTAAGCGCATGCGCCAAATAATGAAACACAAAGGGTTCCGCAGATAACGCTTATCGCAGTTCGAGATGCCTGTTTGTTAATGAAACAGAGAAGAGTACAGATTAGAAGTGCTGCCATGACATATGCGCTACACGTCACGTACCGTTCCAACAGGTATGGAAGAAAATGAACATGTTGCCACAATGGGATGCCTTCCAAAACGATTACGGAACTGCCGCCTTTCAGTAGATTCACCTGCTCCCAGTTCAGGTTGTCGATGAAAAGGTTTATTTGTTCCTGACTCATCCCTGAAATGTCGAGCGCTCTGGCTTGTGCATCCATGATGGTTCGGGATTTCAGAGCTGGTGCTGCAAACAGTGCCGTGGCTCCCAGTACTGCACCGATACTGCCCAGCCAACAGAAGGGCGGTATGGGAAGCCGGTTGAGCATTCTGTATAGAAACCATGCAATCAACAGTGTGAGTACGATGAGAGATAGTGATTCGCCGCCCCAACACACATATATCCCCAGAATGAAAAGAACGAGGCTCCTGCCAATATCCGTTCTGGATACATACGGATCTGTCAAGGACCATCTCCTGGGATTATAAAATGATAGGAAGAGGACTGCCAGCAAACTTGGAAAAAGGTAATTCATGCTGGCGGCAAAACAATAGAAAATCCTCCATGCTTTCATTTGTGTAGATAGTATCAGAATGGAGAGGCACAAAACGTAGAAAACGCGCCCTTTTCCGGAACTGAGCCGTTGTGTTTTTGATGAAACCATCCTGAAAAAAAGCGCAGGAGCAAAAACAACCAATAAAGGGACCAGTATGAAAACCTGCCATCGATTCTGAGAAATTCCCAAGAGGTGAGCTACGAGCTCACCGCTTCGAGATACCCATTTCAGGTATGATTGCCACCACATTTCTATTCTCCCTCCAATTCCGCAATCATGAATAAATGCGTAATCATCCCCTTTGAGCCAGGCGCAGTACAGGAGCAGAGCCAGTCCTGCATAGCATGCAACGCCAATGCCAAGTAGTTTTATCTGGTCAAGTCGTTCCGTCCGTGTTGCTTCGCCTTGCTGTGGCGTGGCGGTGACTTGAGAATGGGTCTGGTATTTATAGGCGATGACTCCTATGGCGTATGCTATCGCAAAACCTATCAGATAAAATGGTATGCGTGGTAATAGAAGACCTCCTTCTCTCATCCAGACCCATATGCTCACCCCTACGCAAAGCACCAGAAACCACATTAATGCGGGGTATGATAGCACAATCCTGAGTATGTTGCGAAGAAAGGTAAGCTTCATGGAGTGGTGCAAATCCATGCCCTGCATGGTACAGCATTGCAAATGCTTTATTCTTTCATCGCTGTCTGTAAAAGTTTTAGCGTTTTTTTGTGAAAAACTGTTCCCTGTGGAGACTTATTATCGCTTTTAATGTAAAGACGGTATAGTTTGGTGTGCAGGTAAATAACAGTTGCATTGGGCTATTAAGCTTGACGCAGCATTTGCAATGCTTAACCACCACTATGAATACAAGACTGATAAGCGAACTAATGAAGGGGTGCAATCTGCATGGGGCGGATGCAGCTCGCCTGGTCCTCGAGTGTATAGAAAGTTTAGGGGAACGAGCAGCGGGTGCACCGAGGGATAGATTAATGAGACTGGTGCGGCGGGTCATATCGGCTGGTGTGGCTGTCATCCTGGCAGAGGAGCGGACAGAATGCTTTGAAAAGGCTGCATGGGAGAGTGTGGAAGCGCGCTCAGGACGACGAGCAACAACAACACGAGACCTGCGTTATTATGTGCGACGGATGTTGCGGGTGGAAGGTGTGGCTCATCTTCCGCTGCGAGGCATGACAACATCACAGTGCCGGATTATTCTACAGAAAGCATTTGGCAACAGTGTTCATAGTTACCGTAAGGGACGAGTAATTCTTCATAGTATTTTTGCTTATGGAATAAAGCAGGAGTGGTGCGATACAAATCCTGTGTCCAGAATAGATAATCCAATGGTGCAGGAAAGAAGTATTGCACCGTTGAGCAATATGGAAGTGCAGGAGTTGAAGAAAACGGCAGAGGAACGCCGCTTCAGAGACATGCGTTTTTCATTGAGCTTGTTGTTGTACAGCGGTGTGAGACCGGCAGAGGTGGAACGAATATCGCCGGAAGATGTTTGCTGGGAAGAGAGGCAGGTTATCATCCGCTCTCAAAACAGTAAGACCGGAGGCGGAAGAGTTGTGCCTTTGCGCGTGTTGCCGGGCATGCGCCGGCAGGATTGCAGCGTGCCGCCGAACTGGCAGAATCGTTGGTTGTTGTTAAGAAGAGCCGCAGGTTTTCGTCATTGGGTGCCTGATGTGTGTCGACATACTTTTGCAACGTATCATGCTGCTTATTTTCGGAATTTGCCGGAATTGCAGCTGGAAATGGGGCACCGGGATGTATCGCTGTTGCGTAGCCGGTATATAGCACCGACTCTACAGAAAACGGCGGCTGAATTCTGGAAACCGGTATTGAGAAAATGAACCCGGGCTTGCAGTGGTGGTGCTGCAAGCCCGGGTAGAAAAAACAAACAGTTGGGGAAATCAGCGCTTGGCGGTGTTGCGGTGGCGGCTCTGCTCCTGCAGGGCGGCATACATCTGGCGGCAATGCTTGTAGCCACGGCGGTCAGAGAGCTTCTCCATGCTCAGGCGGGAAGACCCCCACTCAATCACTTCAATCTCCACCACGCGGCGGCCCCACTGGCGCATGAGTGCCTTGCTGGGCTGGTAGATATCAATGGTGGCGGTGCCCACCAGGGCGCTGCCGTAGTCGTCTACCACATAGATGTAGGGCTGGCCCTTAATCTTGAATTTGGTGCCCAACGGGTACACGGACCAGTCGGCTGCGGCGCTGCGCACGCGGTCGCCGTACTTCAGGTAGGTGCCGATGGCGTTCTTGGGACCATAGCCTACGTGGTCACTCTCCGAGTGGGTGTAGGCGGTGGTGCGCACCACGCGGTTCATCTGGCGCGGGTGGTAGAACGGGAATGAGTGCTTGTCGCGGCCGAGGTTGGGCAGGCGGCGATCCGGCATGGCGGAGCGGCGCGGGGCCGAGGGCGACACGAAACCACGGCTGGTGGCGTTCGGGTTGTAGGCCGCCTGGGCCTCCGGCATTCCGACCAGAGCCGCCAAAGTCAGAGCGGCCAGGGTGAGTGCCTTTTTGAAGATGTTATTCATGAAATTTGAGGTGAAGGTGATACGTGACTCTGAGTGCCCGCCGAACGGTTAAGTGCGGCGTGGGGGCATACTACCACACAAACAGGTGCTTTGGCAAGCGTTTTATGCGCCAATGGCAGAGCTTCTTGTCAAGATTTATTAATGTTATGCAGTTGCTTTTGATAAAAAGATGACGCAAAATAGGTATTGCGCGCGTGCGCGCGAGCCGCTTTGTATCCTGAATTGCTTGCTCTGATGCGGATTGTGGGCAATTTTGTTAATAAAAGTTTAATTTTATGCCGACGGGGTGATTTTGCAGCTGATGACAAAATGCGCCTGAAAGAAAAAGCGGGCAGAATTTAGTTAGGCTTTCCTGAATTTTCGTCCTTGCATCAATTAGCGCGAGCGCATGCGAGGGCGAGGTGGAAAGCGCGGATGGTGCTGGCGGGGTTGGCCACGCCCTTGCCGGCGATGCCGAAGGCCGTGCCGTGGTCAGGGCTGGTGCGGAAGCGAGGCAGCCCCAGGGTGACATTTACAGCGTTGTCAAAATCAAGCAGCTTGAGGGGGATGAGAGCCTGGTCGTGGTAGGGGGCCAGGATGGCATCGAAAGCGCCCAGGGCGGCATCGCGGTACACGCAGTCGGGCACGCAGGGGCCGGTGAACTGCACCCAGGGCAGGGCCGCCTGCAGCTGCAACACCGCGGGGGAGATGATGCGCTGCTCTTCGTCGCCGAAAGCGCCGTTTTCGCCATTGTGCGGGTTGAGACCGGCCACGGCAATGCGCGGATTCTTTTTACCGCTGCGGCGCACAAAATCGGCCAGCAGGGTGCCGATGCGCACGAGCTCAGCCGTGGTGAGCAGGCGGGGTACATCCGCCAGGGCGGTGTGAATGGTGCCCAGGGCCACCGTGAGGCGCTGCCCGGTCAGGCACATGGCGAAATTGCTCACGCCCAGACGGTCGGCAAAGAACTCGGTCTGCCCAGGGAAGTGGAAGCCCACGCTGTGCAGCGCCTCCTTGCATACCGGGGCGGTGACCACGGCATCGATGCAGCCCTCGCGCAGGGCAACAGCGGCGGTTTCAAGCTGGTCGAAGGCGGCGCGGGCGGTCTCGGTAGTCGGGCAGCCGGGCGTGGCGCATATTGCCGGGCCCATGGGGCGGAACTCAGCATTTTCGCCGGCCATGACAGCCAGGGCCGCGCGCATGATTTCGGGGCCGATGCCCGCCTGGTCTCCCAGGGTGTAGCCGATGACCGGACTCTGCAAGGCGGAGCTCATAGCACGAAGTTCAATCAGACCTCCTCGGCCACATCGTCATCCATAAGCCCCGGCACGGCACCGGCGGGCGCGGGGGAATCCTTGCTGTCCTTGGTCGGGGCAGGGGGCGTGACCGCCGGTTTTTCCGGTTCCTTAATCTGCGGGCGGTAGGAGCGGGCGGTGTTGATGTACTGGGCGTTGGTATCGCGCTGCTCAAACTGCAGCTCCGAATTGACCGATGTATGGTACACCGCCGTAATCACCAGCGCGAGTATTACGGGAACCAACAGCAGACTGCCCAGACACGTTTTCATATTGCTGCACCTATTCTACTCACTGCCGTATCGAAATGCAAGCTTCAAAAGACTGCATGCCGGAATCATGGGGTTTGAAACTTGTGTAAGTAAAAAAACTCAATGCTTAACAATAATAATGCTTGCTCTGCGCGGTGCGCTGTGCTATAAGGGTGGGCGTATGAAGATTACACCCCACACACAGAAGGGTAAGCTGCTTTACCCTGTGGCCACTGCCGTGGTGACCGGTGTGCTGCTCGCTTCCTGCCAGCAGCAGCAACAGCAGCCGCAGGTTTGCGCCGGAGCCCCGCTCCCGACTCCGATTTCGGATAAGGCGGCTGCCAAGGTGGCACCTGAAAAATAATTTATTCCCTCGGGAAATCAGGCGCATCGGGTATCTATAATGATTCTCGATGTGTTCTTTTTTTATCTTAAAAACGCCGATATGAGGCAAAAATGGAACAAAAGTTGACATTTTGGCAGAAAAGGCTTGCTAAGTGAGGCAATTAGCTGTATTCTTTGCGCCGCGCGGGTTTATTAAAAAATCCGGTCGTTGGTCCTCCCTTTCCGCCAGGAAGCAGAGCCCGCATGGAGGGGAACCCGGCCACAAAAATACACTAATATGTCTGACGAAATCATTCAGGAGCAGGGGCCCATCAAGCTGGCCCATTTCGAGATTCCGAACACGCTTAAGCGCATTGCTGACCCGGAGGATCCCAACCACGTGACCTTCATTGCCGAGCCCATCGAGACCGGTTTCGGTCACACTCTCGGTAACTCCCTGCGCCGCGTGCTGCTCAGCTCCCTGGAGGGTGCTGCCATCACCAGCGTGCGTATCGCCGGTGCCCAGCACGAGTTCACTTCTCTGCCCGGCGTGGTGGAGGACGTGACTGAAATCATCCTCAACCTCAAGAAGGTCAAGTTCAAGCACTACGGCAAGGAACCCCGCACCCTTTCCCTTCGCGTGACGAAGCAGGGCGTGGTGACCGCCGGTGATATCCAGGACGACCACATCTACTCCGTGGTGAACAAGGACCAGGTTATCTGCCACCTTGACCAGAGCACCATCTTCGACTGCGACTTCGAGGTGAACGTGGGCCGTGGTTTCCACACCGCCGACGACAACAACGACAAGGACCGCCCCATCGGCGTGATTCCGATTGACTCCATCTTCTCCCCGGTGACCCGCGTGAAGTACGCTGTGGACAACGCCCGTGTGGGTCAGATGACCGAGTTCGACAAGCTCGTGCTCGATATCTGGACCGACGGCCGCGTGAGCCCCGGCGATGCCATGCTGCAGGCCGCCAGCATCATGCGCCACCACCTGGACGTGTTTGTGGACGCCGACAGCCGCCGCGTCGAGTTCGACAAGGCCAACGGTGGCGAGCAGGACGCCAACACCGCCCAGCTCCGCAAGCTGCTCAACATGAGCGTGAACGAAATCGAACTCTCTGTCCGCGCTGCCAACTGCCTGAACAACGCCAACATCACCACCGTTGGTCAGCTGGCTATGAAGACCGAGAGCGAAATGCTCAAGTACCGCAACTTCGGTAAGAAGTCCCTCAACGAGATTAAGGACAAGCTCGTGCAGCACGGTCTGTCCCTGGGTATGCAGTTCGACGCCAAGCTCCTCGCGTCCCCCGCTCCGGCTTCCCGCCTCCGCGACAACAGCGATGAGACCCGCGCCACGGACTTGCAGGCCCTCATCTCCCACAACATCGACGCCTTCGGTGACGACGACGACGAGTAAAGATTCCAAAAAAACAACACATTAACCCACTAAACACAATATAAGACTATGAGACACGGCGTCAAGAAAGCCAAGCTTCAGCGTACCGCTTCCCACCGCAAGGCCCTGCTTGCCAACCAGGCTTGCAGCCTCATCAGCCACGGCCGCATCACCACCACTCTGGCCAAGGCCAAGGCCCTGCGCCCCTACGTGGAGAAGCTCATCACCCTCGGTAAGAACGGTTCCCTGCACGCTCGCCGTCAGGCCCTCGCTACGCTGCCCCAGCCCAAGGTTGTGGCCAAGCTGTTCAGCGTGGTGGCCGAGGCTACCAAGGACCGTCAGGGTGGTTACACCCGCATCGTGAAGCTCGGCCAGCGCATGACCGACAGCGCCCCCATGGCACTGATTGAGATCATCGACCTGCCCCAGCTCACCGCTCCGGTGGCTCCCACCACCACCACCGCTACCGGTTCCACCTCCGAGGAGGCCTGAGCCGAAGCTCTGAGCAAGTAAGCTTAAAACCCGCCGCAGTTGCACAGGCAGCTGCGGCGGGTTTGTGATTTTTGCCCTGCCGGCGGGGAAGGACAGGCAGGCGGGGGCTTTGCGGGGTGGTCAGACCTCCTCGTGCATCATGCCGGTGGCGAGGTAGAAGCTCAGCCACTCATCGAAGACCTGGGCCGGGGCAAAGAGGTTGCCGGCGTAGCAGAGGGTGAAATCCTCGGTGCTGGTGTAGGGGTAAACCTGCATTTTCTCCCCGGTGCACCAGGCAATGCCGCTCACAGGCAGGTCGCTGTATTTCTGCACCAGTTCCTGGGCTACCGGGTGGCCGGCAAAGGGTGAATCCGCCACGGCGCGCTGCACCAATGGGGCTTCCAGGTTGAGTTCTCCATCATGCAGCAGAAAAAAGGCAAGCCAGCCCCGGTCGTTGAGCACCAGCTCAATGGATTGGTCCATGTTGTACCAGAAAGCGTAGTCCGCCTCCAAGGTCATTTCCGGAGAATCCGGGCCGAGCGCTTCGTGCAGCTTGCCGAGGTTCCGGCGGAAATCCGGAGCAAAGGCACCGTTGAACTCGGCCGGGGCAGCGGGCAGGGCGGGTTTCCGGCCGGCGCGGGCCCGGCGGATGCCGTTCACGGCGATAAACAGCCCACCCAGTGCAAATAGCACGCCGAGTTTGAAGATGAAGGAATCCCCCAGGGCCTCGCCGGCTTTCCATGATTGCCAGGCCACGATGAAGCCCAGCAGGGCAATGATGAGGTAGGGCTTGATATTCGTCTTCTGCGGCGTATTGTCGTTCATGGCTGAGCGCATTGTATTACTTTTGCCTCACCGGGGCAATATCATAATGCGCCACCGGCGGCGGACTCCCGGGGCTGGAGGGGGAACTCCGGAAATAGAGTTGTTTTTACGCACTCGGGGATTGCAAAAAGGTCCGAAGTGTGGTACGCTGCGCGCGTTATGGCAAATACGTCCCTTACCCCTGAACTGGCAAAGCTGGCCGGCGAGCTGGCCGCTGCATTTGCAAACAGCCAGAAAGTAGTGGCCGCCAAGGCCCGCATCGGCCTTTTCTACCAGAACCCCGAAGCCACCGATTTGTTCCGCAAGGTGAGCGAATATGGTGAAACCCTGCGCAACAAGCACATGGAAGGCATGCCCCCCTCGGAAGAAGAGCTCAATAAGTTTGACCAGCTTCGCTCCGCCGTGGTGGAGAATGAGCTGTGCAAGGGCTTCCTGGAGTCCCGCCAGCTGCTGGATGACATGCTCTCCGTGGTGAACCAGTACCTCTGCCTCGCCATTGAGAAGGGCGCTGCCCCCAGCGACGAGGAAGTGGCGGATTCCATGAGCCAGCAGATGAGCTCCTGCTCCTGCGGTGGTGGCTGCCATGGCGATTGCGGCGACTGCGAGAACGAGTCCTGCAGCAAGCACGAGTGCAAGTGCGGCCACGGCGATGACCACGAATGCTGCGGCGGCCATGGCGATGGCCACGAGTGCTGCGGCGGCCATGGCGATGGCCACGAGTGCAAGTGCGGCAAGCATTAATTCCGTACATCTATGTTCCGCTGGGTGAAATCGCGCATTCTGTTCCTGGTGCTGGTGCTGCTGGCTGCGGCATTCATGGCCTGGAAGGGTGCGTACACCTGGCGGGTGGATTTTGAATTTCCCTGGTGGGGGTATGGCGCGGTGGTGCTGCCCCTGCTGGCGGCGGGCGGCATGCTGCTGGCCCGGCGTCTGAAAAAGGATGCACTGCCCGGAGCTGCTGCGCTCTGGGTGGTGCTCCTGCTTTCCTTTGCGGTCGACAGCGTCTGCAATCTGTATGCCTACTCTACCCCGTGGCAGCTGCATCTTTCGGTGCTCATGAGCATGGGATTCATGCTGCTGCTCTGGGCAGTGCTGCGCTCGGGTGCCATTGTGTTCTGGGTGCTTTTCCTGGTGCTGGAAATCATGCAGATATGCGGGTACGAACAGTATGGCTCCCGCATCAATTCCCTGGTGGTGGCGGAAATCATCGAGGCTTCGTGGGAGGAGGCCCAGGCATACCTGACCCCCATCAATCTGGGGATGCTCCTGCTTTCGGTGGTGCTTTCCGTGCTTTTCTGCTGGGGGCTGCACCGCACGCTGCGTAAGCAGCAGAGCCTGGCTATGTTCAATGCCGCCTGCCTGTTTGCCGGTGCTTCGCTGGCCTTTGGCCTGCTGGTGCCGCCTAATAAGCAGAAACAGGATTTCTACTGGCCGGTGCCTGAGCTGCCGCTTCTGTATTCCGCTGCCATTGAGGCGCTCACCATCAACGAGGCCACCATTAATCAGATGGAAATGCTCACCTCGCCGGCGGAGCAACCCTCCACTCTGCATACGCTGAAAGGCGGGGAAGGAGTGGTGCTGGTGGTGCATGTGGGCGAGAGTATCCGCGCTGACCGCATGAGCCTGAACGGCTACGAACGCGATACCACCCCCTGGCTGCGGCAGCAGCAGAACCTCATCAATTTTCCTACCTGCATCTCTGCCGCCTGCGATACCTGCAAGGCTGAGATAGCTATTCTGACCGATGGCCGCCGCGATATCATGACGGCCACGCCGGAGATGCTGCCCAGGACCGGGTCGGTGCTGGAGCTTTTCACCGCGAATGGTTTTGAGATGTATTCATTCTTCGGTCGCCGCTGTGCCCAGAAGCTGAAGTACGACCGAGTGGTGCTCATGCTGACCCGCCGCTCGAAACAGAAGTTCAATGCCCCCGGCAGTCCGTGGACCTCGGTGCCGCAGATGCAGGAGGTGCTGCAGCGCGTGCCTGCCAACCAGAATCTGCTGTTCTTTGTGAATAACGAGGGCAGCCACACTCCCTTTGAACACTACGACCGCCAGAATACTCCCTTTGCCCCGGCCGCCGTACATTTTCAGAATCCCGCTGCCCAGGCGGAAGAAGTGAATAATGCCTACGACAGCTCCATCCACTACACAGATGAATATTTCCGCCGAGTGGCCGAGACAATCGGGCACCGCCCCTTCGTTTATCTGTATGTGAGCGACCATGGCGAGTACCTGGGGCACGATGGTATGTGGGGACGCGCTGCTCTGGGGGAAAATCACGCCAGATACCACAGCTCCACCGGTTGTAAGGTGGGCATGTTTGTGCTGTATAATGAGGCCTTTGCCCGCCTCCACCCGCATTTTGCAGAAAAATTGCAGCAGCTGCGCGCCAATGCCGGGCTGACCGTGGCTCACGAACATATTTTCCACACTCTGCTGGGCTTGTTCAAGCTGGAGACTCAGCATTACAATCCCTCGCTGGACCTGTGCTCCCCATCGGTGCAGGCATACGACGGCCCTCAACCCTGATTTTTATCCTCCCCCCCTATGAGCTTTGTATATTTCTTTTTAACCGCATTGGTGAGCCTGGGCCTGGGTGCCCTGGTCGGTTATCTGGTGGCATCTCTGCGCCGCAAGGATGCCGATGCGCAGATTTCGACCCTGCTGCAGCAGAATGAGTTTCTGAAACAGCAGAACCGGATTGAGGAAACTCGCTGGCAGGAGCGCCTGCAGCAGCAGGAAGAGCGATTCGAGCAACTCTCCCGCCGCATCCTGGACCAGAATACCAGCCAGCTGAAAGCCAGCAGCGTGGAGCAGCTCGGCCATGTGATTCAGCCGCTCCGCGAGCAGTTGGAAGGCCTTCGCAAGTCCGTGACGGAGACCAATACCGGAAATGCTACCGCCCGCACCAGCATCGAAACCCTGGTGAAACAGCTCATGGAGCGCGCCGACGGTATCAGCAAGGATGCAACGAACCTGACCCGCGCCCTCAAGGGCGACTCAAAAATGCAGGGCGACTGGGGCGAAATGATGCTTTCGCGTCTGCTGGAGAGCAGCGGCTTGCGTCCAGATGAGGAGTTCTGCACCCAGCTTAGTTTCAAAGATAAGAAAGGCAACATCTTCCGCCCTGATGTGGTGGTGAATCTGCCGGAGAACCGCACCATCATCATCGACTCCAAGGTGTCGCTCACTGCCTATGCCCGCTGGGTGGAGCTGGATGCCGATGCCGCCCCCGCGGAGCGCGAGTCTGCGCTCAAGGCTCATGTGGAATCGGTGCGCAAACACATACAGGAACTGGCGGATAAGGACTACGTTTCCATCGTGCCCGGTTCCATTGGCCACGTGCTCATGTTCATGCCGAATGAGTCGGCCTACATCGCGGCAGTACAGGCGCGCCCGGAGCTCGTGCGCGAGGCCTACAGCCGCGGCGTGCTGCTCATCAGCCCCACCAACCTGCTCATGGCGCTGCAGCTGGCATACAACCTGTGGCAGAAGGAGCGCCAGTCCCGCAATGTGCAGAATATCATCAGCCGCGCAGAATCGCTTTATAAGAAATGCGTGACCGTCGGTTCCAGCATGGAGAAAATCAAGCGCTCCATCGATACCCTGAACAATGCCTATGAACAGGCCGAGGGGCAGTTCCGCTCCGGTCGCGGCAGCCTGTGCCGCCAGATTGACCAGCTCTGCGAGTTCGGTATCACTCCCGCCCGCCGCCTGGAACTCGAAGACCCCGCAGAAGAAACGACAGAAGCGTGAAATAACACCGCTTTCTGCGCTCTTTTGAGCCGATTTTGCTTGTTTACCCGCGAAAAAAAGGGTAAGGTGGTTCTGCACGATGATTGTTAGACGTCATGCGCAACATCGGCTTTTCATTTCCCTCGTATCATCATGAATATCGGAAAATATCTCGATTGGCAGTTCCGCCCCACCACGTGGACCACGCTGGTGGTTGCGCTGGTGTGTCTCGTCTGTGCTTTTGTACTGCCGGATTCGTTCGGTAACAAGAACAGCCCCATCGAAAACGTGCAGATGCTGGTGGTGGCCATCGGCCTGTTTGTGACCTGCACAGCCCGCGACCGCAAGTGCCTGTACGTCTTTGCCTCTCTCTGCCTGTTCTTCATCCTGGCTCGAGAGGTGAATTACGGCCGCACCCTCTTCATCTTTGCCGACCCGGAGAACGCGAACAAGTACCCGAAGTGGAAGGATTTGGAATACGGCTGGCTGGCTCACGTCTGCGTGGGTATCTACATGCTGTGGCTGGTGGTGTACTTCGTCTGGCGCAAGGTGTGGAAAGAAGCCTGGGAGGTGCTGCAGACCATCCGCATCCCCGCCAGCGATGTACTGCTCGCTGTCCTGGGCATGGCTGTGGGCGTGGCATTTGAGTCACTGCACAACTGCCTGAGCGAGGAACTGGGCGAAGTAGTGCTTTACGTCGGCGGCGTGGGCATCCTTTACCTGTACTCCCGCAATAAGCTGAAGCGTGTTGAGTAAGCGGAAATGAGGGCATTTCTGGCCATGTTGCTGGTCGGTGTGGCCGGTGCTGCCGAGTGGCTGACCCGGCTGCCGGATGCACAGGCCGTCGCGCACCGGGAAAACAAGCTGATATTGGTGGATTTCACCGGTTCGGACTGGTGCGGCCCCTGCATTCAGCTGCGTCGCCAGGTGCTGGATACGCCCGCCTTTGAGAAGTATGCGGCAGATTCTCTGGTTCTGCTGGAGGTGGATATGCCCCAGCGGAAGAATTTTGATGCCGCACTGAAAGCCCGGAATGAAGCGCTTTGCAAGCGCTTCGGTGTGCGTGGTTTCCCCACGGTGATGGTGCTGACACCCGGGGGAGAGGTTGTTGGCGGTTTTCCGCCTGGTTTGAAGTCAGTGGCAGATGCCTGTAAGGCGCTGGATCAGGCAAGGGAATCCGCCAGTGTGCTGCAGAAAGCGGATGCAGCCGGGGGAGCGCAGCGCGCGGCTCTTCTGGCTCAGGTTTATCGGGCACTTCCTGCCGGCAAATCCTTTGATGCCGCGCGCGCTGCACTGCGGGAACAGATTCGCAAGGCTTCTCCCCAGGACGTAACCGGTCTCCTGGCTGCCGGTGAGGTGCAGACGCAGGCGGAGCGTTTTGACAAAGAACGTTGCGCTTTCGCACCGAACGACCCCCGCCTGGCTCCGATTCTGGAGCGCCAGCTGGCTGAAGCTCTGCCGGAAAACCGCCCCGACGTGCTGCGCGCCAAGGTGCAGTATGGCATGGCTGTGGCTGAGAGTGTGGAGGAGCTGGAGGTGGTCCGCCGCCAGCTTCAGGAGCTTATTCCCCAGCTGCCGCCGGATGATGCCGCCGCAGACCAGCATCTGCTGGACCATTTCTTCCAGGATTTACCCACTCTGCTCAATACGCTGCGTCGCAGTCGTCAGGGATACTGAGTTGGTACAGAAATTGAACGATAACGGACTAAACTGTTTCTAACTATTTGTTATGAGTACAAAGATGAGTGACCCGACCTGGTGGCGACTGGGCTGGGTGCCGTATGTGGTGCTGATGATGGTGGCCGCAGCGGCAGATTTGTGTTTTCCTTTATGGCGGGATTCTGCCTTTGATTCCCATGGCATCGGCGCCGGTATCGGCGTGTTGTTGTTCATTGGTGCCATTCTGCTGTTGCGCCGCGATTTTACGTGTCGCGAGCTGGTCTTTCTTGTGTTGCTGGGGGTGATTGGTTTTGCCGGGCTGCTGGTGAGCGGTAATTCTGTCTGCTGGCTGGTGGCGCTGACCTTGCCATTTTTTGTGATTATGTTTGGTTCCGGCAAGGAATTGCCGGAGGAGCAGGGGGTGGAATACCGCAGCTGGTGGGGCTTCTGGCGCGACCGCCGCGGGCAGTTGAATGGCAGCTTCTGGCGCCGCATTCTACCCTCTCTCATCAGTGTTCTGGTGGGTGTCGTCTGCTTTGTGGCCTTCCTCTGCATTTTTGCCAGCGGTAACCCGGTGGTCCAGCTCGTGTGGGACTTCATCACGACCTGGTGGAACCGCCTCATGGAGTATCTGCAAATCAGCTGGGATTTCTGGCTCCATGCCATCGTGTGGGCGCTGGGCATCCTGGGCTTCGGTATCTTCACCGTGCAGCGCCCGCCGGTGGATGTGACCCGCCTGCCGGAGGTGCCGGAGGACACGGAATCTCGTGGCAACAGCATGCTGCCGCACCTTCCGCTCATGATTCTGCTGGGCGTGAATCTGGCCTTCCTGGTAGCCACCGGCACAGATATTGCCTTCCTCTGGTTCCGCCGCGTGCCGGAGGGCATTTCCCAGACCGCCTACCTGTACGAAGGTGCCGAATCTATCGTGTGGGCTTCGCTACTGGCTGCTGTGCTGCTTATTTATTTCTTCCGCCGCCGAGGCAGTGTGCGCCACACGGTGGTGGCCCGCTCTCTCGGTTTTGTGCTGGTGGGGCAGACTTTCCTGCTGGCCGCCAGTGTGTATGTGCGCCTGTATAACCAGATTCTGGCCTATTCATTTACGCCGCGCCGCGTGCTGGCGGCGGAGGCCCTGCTGCTGGGTGTGGCGGGCTTGGTGATTCTGCTTTGCTACATGCTCAGCTGTGGCGGTTTCCTGCGCCATTTCCGCATTTGCATCGGCACACTGGGGCTCATGGGGCTGACCTTTGCCATCTGCTCACCTGCATCCCTCTCCGGCGATTTGAACCTGCGTTACGCTGCTCAGAATCCGCAGTGGAAGTTCTCTACGGCTGATTTCAAGAATGGCTGCTTTGAAATGGAGGAAAACCTGGGCTTTGCTCTGTATGTATATGAGCAGCAGAAAGCTCGATTCAAAGAATCCTTGGACCTCAACTCGGATGAGTACAAGCTTTCGGGATTCCAGGCCCGTCTGAAGATGGCTGCACTTGCGCTGGAGCAGCGCCAGCATTCCTGGACCACCTGGACGCTGCGTTCCTACTGGGACCGCCGCGCGGCAGAGTACATCCTGGGGCGCCCCATTGCCGCACAACCGGTGGAATCGACGCATTGAGATGATTGTTACCCGAATCCGGTCTTCCGCGCATCCGCTGGCTGGGGAGTGGTGGCAGTTGTATGAATCTGCCTTCCCCGCCTGCGAGCGCCGCGGATATAAGCGGCACGCCGAAGCACTGGGCGATGCCGCCTTCCATTGTCTGCACCTGGCCGATGCGGCGGGCTTTGTCGGGCTGCTGAGTTACTGGATGCTGGATGGCCTGGCCTATGTGGAGCACCTGGCTATTGCGGCAGCGCGCCGGGGGCAGGGGCTTGGTCACCGGGCCCTGCAACTGGTGCCGGAACCGTTCATTCTGGAGATTGAGCCGGTGGTGGATGCGGCCACGGCCCGCCGGCTCTCCTTTTATGAATCCTGCGGACTGGTGCGATTGCCCCAGCCGCATGTGCAGCCGGCCTACCAGAGCGGCCAGCCGGATGTCCCCCTCTGGCTGCTCAGCCGCCCGGCTCTCGATGCCGCCGCCGTGGCCCGCTTCGAGGAAATGTTCCTTACCGTTCCCATGCGTTACCGTGACGCGGACTCGAGGTAGAAACAAAGGGAGCAATTTGCTCAGGATGCCCCATCGTTAGCGTGATGCGTTTGAAAAATTGGCAGTTGTCGGGGCAACTTTGTCGAAGCACGGGACTTTAGTCCCGATTAAATGCACCGTGATTTCGGGACTGAAGTCCCGTGCTCCGAAAACGATAAACATCTTTATCGAGCTGAAAGGGGGGCTGTTGGTGTTTCCGTTGCTTACAAAATCTTTGAGACACCCGCGTGATGGGTGCAAATTACTGCAAAAATTTTGGCTGGTAATTTGATTAGAATTATGATAAGGTCGCCGCGCTATGTTATCAGATCGTACCAAGGCAGGTATTCAGCGTGCGCCGCATCGTAGTCTGATGCGCGCCACGGGCATGACGGATGAGGACATCAAGAAGCCGTTTATTGCCATTTGCAACTCTTTCAACGAGGTGATTCCCGGCCACGTGCACCTCAACAAGGTGGCTGAGCTTATCAAGGACGAGGTGCGCAAAGCCGGTGGCACTCCCATTGAGTTCAACCTCATCGGCGTGTGCGATGGTATTGCCATGGCGCACCAGGGTATGAAGTTCTCCCTGGCCAGCCGCGAGCTGATTGCTGACAGCGTGGAGACCATGCTCTCCGCCCACGCGTTCGATGCCTGCATCTGCATTCCGAACTGCGACAAGATCGTGCCCGGTATGGTGATGGGGGCGCTGCGCTGCAATATCCCGACCATTTTCTGCAGCGGTGGCCCCATGGCTGTGGGCAAGGGCCGCAATGGCGAGGCCCTGGACCTCAACAGCGTGTTCGAGGCCGTGGCTGCCTGCACCGCCGGTAAGATTACGGAAGACGAGCTGCACTACGTGGAGTGCCACGCCTGCCCGAGCGCCGGTTCCTGCAGCGGCATGTTCACGGCCAATTCCATGAACTGCCTGTGCGAGGTGCTGGGTCTGGCTCTGCCGGGCAACGGTACGCTGCTGGCGCTTTCCGAGGAACGCAAGGAATTCTGGCGCGCTGCAGCCCGCCGCGCCGTGGAGATGGCCAAGCAGGGCGGCCCGCTGCCCCGCGACCTCATCACCGAGGCCGCCATCGACAACGTGTTCACCTGCGACATGGCCATGGGCGGCTCCTCCAACACTGTGCTGCACACCCTGGCATTCGCAGCCGAGGCCGGCTTTGAGTATGACCTGAAGCGCATCGACGAGATTTCCCGCCGCACCCCGAACATCTGCAAGGTAGCCCCCAGCTCCCGCTACCACATGCACGACGTGCTGCGCGCCGGTGGCATCATGACCATTCTGGCCGAAATCAACAAGATTCCCGGTGCCCTGAACACCAATGTGCCCACCGTGAGCGGCAAGACCCTGGGTGAGCAGATCGAGGGCCTTTCCACGCAGGACCCCGCCGTCATCCGCACGCTGGACAACGCCTACTCCAAGGATGGCGGCCTGGCTGTGCTCTTCGGCAACCTGGCAGAGCAGGGCGCCATTGTGAAGAAGGCCGGCGTGCTGCCTGAGATGATGGTGCACCGCGGCCCGGCTGTGATTTTTGAGAGCCAGGAGGAAGCCTGCGCCGGTATTCTGGCGGATAAGGTGAAACCCGGCGATGTAGTGGTCATTCGCAACGAAGGCCCGAAGGGCGGCCCCGGCATGCAGGAAATGCTGGCCCCCACCAGCTACATCATGGGCAAGGGCCTGGGCAACTGCGTGGCTCTCATTACCGATGGACGATTCTCCGGCGCCACGCACGGCGCCTGCATCGGCCACGTTTCCCCGGAGGCTGCCGAGGGTGGCCTCATCGGTCTGCTGAAGGATGGCGACATCATCAGCATCGACATTCCTGCCCGCAGCATGAATGTGGAGTTGAGCGACGAAGAAATCGCCGCCCGCCGCGCCGTATGGCAGCCCACCATGCAGGAAATCCCCAGCAAGTGGCTCAAGCGCTACCGCAAGCTTGCCACCAATGCCAGCAAGGGTGCCGTCCTCGCATGACACTGACACACGACCCCGAAACCAAATTATGAGTGATACCAAACAGAACTTCATCGTCAAGTATTTCTCCGAATTCGGAGTGCTCCGCGAGTGTGGTAAGAACTTCTGGCTCACGAACTTCATCCAGTTCTTCGACGGCCTGTCGTACTTCACGCTCATCATCGTGTTCTCCCTGTTCCTGAACAAGTACTGCGGCTTCCGCGATGCGGACGCCCCGTACTGGGTGGGCATGTACACGCTGTTCATCTCCCTGTTCGTGTTCGCAGTGGGTACCATCTGCGATATCATCGGTCTGCGCCGCACCTACCTCATCGGCTTCACCCTGCTTATCGGCGGGCGCCTGATTCTGGGCATGGGCACGGACTTCGGCACCGAGGTGCTGCAGCTCAGCCAGGATGCCTCCCGCTACTTCGTGATGGCCGGTATCGGCATCATGTCCTTCGGCACGGCCTTCATGAGCCCCTGCATCACAACCTCCATCCGCCGCTTCACCACGCTGCGCGCCCGCCCCACCGGGTTCAACTTCTATTACCTGTTCATGAACATCGGTGCTCTGCTGGCCGGCTTCGCCATCGTGGACCCGCTGCTCAAGTGGCAGGGCGATATCGATGGCCTGCTGTGGGTCATCAACTTCGGCACGGCCTGCAACTGCATTGCTTTCGTGTTCACCCGCTTCATTGATGAGGACTTCTTCGCCGTGCCGGAGGAACGCATTGTGAAGACGGAGAAATCCGCCCAGCGCCCGCTGCAGCTCATCGGCCAGGTGGCCCGCGAACGCGCCTTCCAGAAACTCATCGTGTTCCTGGTGCTCACACTGGGTGTGCGCCTGGTGTTTACCCTGCAGTTCCTGGTGATGCCGCAGTACTACCTGCGCACCATCGGCGATGACTTCAAGCTCGGCTTCATGAACTCCCTGAATCCCTTTGTGATTATCACGGGGCTCATCCTCATCATCCCGATTCTCAACAAGTTCTCCACGGTGAAGCTCATGATTACCGGTATGAGCATTTCGGCCTGCTCGCTCATCCTCATGGCTGTGCCGCCGCAGACCTACTTTATCATTCCCGGTATCGAGACCATCGGCCAGGCTTACTTCGTGGCCATTTTCCTGCAGATTCTCATCTTCGCTTTCGGTGAGCTGCTGTTCAGCCCGCGTTTCTCCGAATACGTGGCCCGCGTGGCCCCCAAGGACAAGGTGGCTTCCTACATGTCCCTGTCTGCGCTGCCCATGTTCATTGCCAAGCCGATCAACGGTGTGGTGGGCGGTCTGCTGGTCTCCTACCTCTGCTTCGATGGCATCGCCGCCAAGATGGATACCGGCCACATCGGCTTCTGGGATTCCCCCGAATTCATGTGGACCATCTACCTCATCATGGCCCTCATTTCTCCGCTGGCTATCATCCTGACCAAGGACAGCTTCGTTTCCGATAATCCTGAAGAGACCACGGCCCAGGAAACGGACGTGGAGAAGGACGAGGAAGACAACACCGTAACCGCAAACGCCTGATTTCTTACACACCATGTCTGATACTCAACACAAGACCGAATGGCTCCCCATCATCAAGGATATGTGCATCCTGGTGTGCATCATGGGTGCCCTGGGCTACGCCTGCAACCTGGCCATGAAGCCCTTTGAATCCGTGCAGGTCACGGACTCCCTCGTGTCCCTCATCCGCAAGGGTGGTGTGCAGGATGGCAAGGACGACATCTTCCTTAAGGAATTTGCCGCCGGCTGCCAGGATCACAAGAATTTCGTGAACACGCCGGACAGCACCGGCCGTACCCCGCTCATGTGGGCTGTGTACACGAACTTCAACAACCCGCAGCTCTCCCTCGCCAAGGATGCCGACCGCGCTTACTATGTGCAGGAGCTCCTCAATGCCCCCGGCGTGAACATTCACGCCAAGGACCAGGACGGCTTCACCGCCCTCCACTGGGCGGCCTGGAGCGGCATGCCGCACTCCGCCGCCATGCTCATCAAGGCCGGTCTGGATATCAACGAGAAAGAAGGTAACGGCTACACCCCGCTCATGCTCGCCGCCATGCGTGGCGATGATACCGTGGTGAAGATGCTGCTGCAGCTCGGTGCCGATACCGCCGTCACCAATAATGATGGCAAGACCGCCGCCCAGCTGGCCGATGAGAAGGGGCAGGCTTACGATAAGCGCCAGTCCCAAGTGTACACGCTCATCTATTCTGATAAGCGCTCCGCCTCCTACCACACCACGCAGCAGATGCTGAGGGGCGCCTCCCCGGCTCCTGCCACCATCGACCAGGTGCTGGCTGAGACAGAGGCCCTCGTGAACGCCGCCAAGGCCGATGCTGCTCCCCCCGCCGAGGAGGAATAAAGCCCGCTCCCCCCAAAAAAATCTGATAGCATTCCGGAAAGAGAGCTCATATGAGCTCTCTTTCTGAATTTTTTTGCCTGCTTTGTTTTTCATCGCTTTTGAGATGCGATGTACAGCTTTTTTTGCGTAATGTATTTACAATAGGCACATTGACTATCTGATTGGTAGGTATAGCCATCGACTTACGCGCTCCCCTTAATTACTTATTTATAACATTTTACAATAAGGTAACGTTTATCGCATCTCAAATGCGTTAACTTATGAGCACCTCAAACGCACCGTGCGTTTTATTCAAAAATTGTTTTTCTAACCTGAATATAACCATGAAATTACATTTACCCAAGATGTTGGCGGTGGCACTGCTTGCGGCCATGAGTATGAGCCCTGCTAATGCGATATCCATTCTTGTCACTCCTACGGATAGTATTACTTCAGGGGCACTGACGTCGGATACGGCAGATGTCTCCAGTTCTACTATTATCACAAAGGTCGGTGAGGGGACTGTTGAAGTGACAGGGACTGTGACAAAGTATGCAGCTCTGTATGTGCATGAAGGTGATATAAAGGTCGGCGATGGAACTACTGTAACGACATTGACCATTGATCCATTCGACGCGAGGGAGGGCTCGTTGATGATTGGCGGTAAAGATGCGGAGGTCACCTTCAACAAGGCAACATTTATTAATGGATCCCAGGCATTTAGAGGCGTTGGTACGGCAGATGGTAGTGGTTCACTGAATTTGACCAATGGGTCTCAAATGGTGTTGGGAAATTGTGAAAAGTTTACAATCGGAACCGGAGTGTATGCAGGCTCATCCGGATACACGGAAGGAATATACCACGATGCCAGCAATGGAAGTGGTAAGAAGTTTGGCCGAGGCGATGTTACTGTAAGCGGAGGCTCCTCATTGATGGCAACGTATCGCAGCTTCTACATGGGCGAAGGCTCGTTAAACGTCCACGGCGAAGATGATAGTAAAATCAGCAAAGTGCAGATAGGTAATGACAGTAGCGGTTCCGAATCTTACAGAGGATACCGAGCTATTCTTGGTATTGAAGAGGATTCAACTTCTGAAATCAACGTTGGTCAATACGCAGAGGTTTCTGTTTACGCCTTCAAGGAGTTTACTACCAACTACGCTGATAATTCGACAACCAAAATAAAGGTTGATGGAACAGAGGCAAATTTCGTGGTCGGAAAGGTGGAAGATTCGTATACCAGTTCTTACATAGGTGGTACAGCAAAGAATGCATTGACTACGATTGAGGTGGCGAATGGCGGTAATGCCGAGTTCTGCGCTGACAGAACGGTATTTGGTGATAACTCTGCAGTTGAAAACAATGCTGTAACAAGTATCTCCGTTGATAAGGATTCAAAACTTAGCGTCAACAGTACGTCTGGCAGCATGTATGATGGAACATCCATCAACAACAGTGGCCAGCTTTCCCTGCAAACAACCGATCCATATTACATATATGGCGGTAAAATTGAGAATGAGCAAGGCGCTACGCTCAAGTTTGACGAAATGAGGACATATTCAATCTCTGACCCAGTGACAGGGAAGAGCCCCGAAACGCTTATTGTCAATAAGGGTACAATGACCGCTACTTCTTACGAGCTAACCGGTGGCAAGGTCATCAATCAGGGAACGATGGAAGGTTATGTGACTGCCAAAGGTGCCTCAACTCTGATTAACTCTGGTGTACGCTCAGGTACCACATGGGTGTACGGCAGTGAAGCCGTTGTTCAAACAACCGATGGTAGCGAAATGGGAAAGACTTTCCTTACCAAGGGCTCCCTGGTGGTTGATGGCCGAGTGAAAATGAACGGCTCGCTAGAGGCATATGCTACAGATGAAGGAGATGCTCAGCTGGTGTTCACTGAAGATGGTCACTTGGATATGGGCGGCAACAGTGTTCAGCTGGGAGCTGTGACCCTGGTGCTGCAGAAGGATGGTCATGTGGGCCAGATGACTTCTGTGGATGATGTGGATTTCTTCTCCAACTACAGCAGCAGCGACGTGACGGATGAAACCGTGGTTGTCGTGGTGGGCTCGGATGGTTCCACTTCCGTGCGCCAGCTGGGCAACATGAACTACGGCACCTTCCTGGGCGGCAGCCGCAACCAGCGCGCTTTCTACAATGCACTGGAGGCCATGGTGGCCACGGGCGATGCTCCGCAGTGGGCAGAGGCGCTTTCCAACACGCAGGATGCCGAGGCTCTGGAAGCCGGTATTGATGCCCTGAGCGGCCACGAGTATGCCACGGCCATGAGCAGCCAGATTGAGGGTAACATGGGGCACCTGCGCCGACTGCGCGGCGCCATGGGCAAGGGCACGGCCCTGGGCTCATATGTGGTATCCCCCGGCAGCAAGGGCGCTGTGGATGAGAAGGGCAACGAGGTGATGGCCGCCACGCCCGCGGTGACCGATGTACGCAACTGGCGCGTGGGTGTTTCCGCTTTCCATGAGGAGACGGAGATTGACAGCGACGCCCGCGGCGACGGTTACGACCGCTCCGAAACCGGTGCTATGCTGACCGCTGAGTACTACATGAACAAGGACCTCACCCTGGGTGGTGCCCTTTCCTATGGCCGCACCAACCTGCGCACGGATGCCGCCAAGCGCCGCCACGAGGACAACACCCGCTTCGACGTGTATGCCCTGTATGGCAAGAAGCGCTGGAGCTTCGCTACCTCGCTGGGCCTGGGTCTGCACGACCATGAGCTGGAGCGCGAGCTGGCCGACACGAAGGTGGATGGCTACTCCGTCAACTTCATGCAGGATGCGGCATACACGGTGCTGAGCTGCGATGACAGCAATGTGCAGGTATTCGGCACGGTGGAGTCCTCCTGGAACGAGATTGACAGCTTCTCCGACGGCATGATTTCCGGTGCCAGCCAGGATGCCTGGTCCACGGATGTGACCGTTGGTCTGCGTTACAACCACGCGCTGCCCGCACTGGGCAATGCACCTGCCGGTGTGTTCAGCGCCCAGACCGGTGTGACCGCCAGCATCGGCGATATCAAGAGCGGCGTGGATATGAACATCAACGGCTACGGCTACCGTCAGGAAAGTGCCACGCGCAACCGCTGGGGCTGGAACCTGGGTGCCGGCGTGGATGTGCCTGTGCGCACCAATATGTCTGTCTATGGCGCAGTGGATGCCGTGATGCGCGGCGATTCCAACAGCGTGGACGGCCAGGTTGGCGTGAAGGTTTCTTTCTGATAAATTAGGTTAGAGTATAGAAATCAGATAAAGGGGGCATCCGGTGCAACACCGGGTGCCCCTTTTTTCTGGCCCGGAGGAGGCAAGGTGATAAATTGATGTTTAGAAAATGCAAAACGCAGAATGCAAAATAATCATACAGGGAGCGGCGGAAGCCGCTACGGAGCTTCCTATTCTGCGTTCTGCGTTCTGAAATCTGCATTCCATTAAAGTCCAATTTATCACGCGGAGGTGGGTTTGTTCCTAAATGTTGCTGATGTTTCTATTGCTAACAAAATCATAGGGACACGCGCGCATGTCATGTTGGAAACAGGAAATGAGCTTGACGGTGCAGGGTAGGATGCGTTAGACTAGGCCGATTTTCCGGATATGAAGTTTCGTAGTATAGCTTGGATGAGCGCGGGCCTGCTGCTGGCAGGTGTGGCAGGGGCTGCTGTGGTGAGCCGCCGCAAGGGGAGCCGTGAGTTGCCTTCGGAGCCGGTGGAAACTCCCGATTATGCCGAGCTGAGAGCCGTGCTCCAGCGCTCAGCCGACTACAATAATGCCCTTTACGAACGTCTGGGGCGCCTGGAAAAGATTGAGGACCCGGCCGGGCGTCTGGCTGCCGTGGCTGAGATTACAACGCAGAACCAGGCCGACCGGCAGGAAATCAATGAACTGCGAGAGAAACTGCAGGCGCGCCTGGGTGAGCAGGGGCGCACCTTTGCTGATGTGGAGGGCTTCACGGATTTGCTCAGCGAGTTCCGTGCCCGGACTTTGCTGCAGCAGAAGCGGCATCTGGAGCTTTACCACCGTGTGCGCAAACTGGAGAATGTGCCGAACTCGCCCGAGCTGCATGCCTATCTCCGCCTCGGATTCCAGGAAGAGGAGCAGCGCCACGCCGATACGGACATGCAGCTGATGAAAGCGGCCAACGAGCAGCGCGAGCTGATGCTGCGCTCCGGCCGCGTCATGGATTCCATTGTAGATTCAGCCACGGCTGAATCTGCCTCTGCTGAGCTGGTGGAGCTGGGGGCCAGTTATCGGAAGCTCACTGAAACCATACGCTTGTACCGCGAGGATGACCCCAAGGGTGCCGAACATGCCGTGGCCGAGCTGCGCACTATGTACAACGGCTTGCTGCCCATGCTCAAATCTCATGCTGCGAGATTGCGCGAAAAGCAGTTTTTCGGCAATGCTGAGCTGCGAGCGGTGATTGAGCGCATGCTCCCCCAGAATTGAGTGGAGAGACCGATAAATTGGAATTTGGCGAGCCGCAGGCGAGCGGAAACTTGAGCCCGTCAGGGCGACAGAATCATAGCCCAGCGTGGAGCCGCCACGCGGCGGAACGCTGGGTTTGGAATAAAACATAACCGGAACCCCGACCAATGTGGAGGGGTGGCAGGGAGGCCACCGCTTTCGCCTTGATTTGCCTGCCTCACAATGGTATTATGCAAGCGTGTTGTAAATAATATGTCGCATAGCTTTTCCAATCTGAATGTGCATCTTATATTCCATACCAAGAGCGGCA
>JAGBDZ010000007.1 GCA_017937215.1 Akkermansia sp.
CTGTTTCCCCATATGAATGTGGAGAAGAACATCTCCTACGGCCTGCGCATGCGGGGTGTGAAGAAGGATGCATGGCGGCCCCGGGTGCAGGAGATGCTGCGCCTGGTGCAGCTGGAGGGCTATGAAAAGCGCATGCCCTCGGAGCTCTCCGGCGGTCAGTGCCAGCGCGTGGCCATCGCCCGGTCGGTGATCCTGCAGCCCAAGATTCTGCTGCTGGATGAACCTCTCGGCGCACTGGATTTGAAGCTGCGCCGCCAGATGCAGGTGGAGCTCAAGGAAATCCAGAAGCGTCTTGGCATTGCCTTCGTTTACATCACCCATGACCAGGAGGAAGCCCTGAACATGTCTGACCGCATCGCCGTGATGCACGACGGCCGCTTTGAACAGCTGGGTACGCCGGAGCAGATTTATGATCATCCCTCCACCCGCTTCGCAGCTGAGTTCATCGGTCAGACAAACATACTCGACTGCACCGTGGAGCAGGTTGAGCAGAATGGACTGGTACTCTCTTATGCGGGCAGCCGTATTCCCGCGCGGAAGGCGGAATTTGACGTGAAGGCAGGGGATCAGGTTTGCCTGGCTCTGCGCACCGAGCGGCTGCGCTTTGCGCCGGAAAAGGGCGAGGGTTGTGCCATCAGGGGAACCCTGGTGGACAGGCGCTATGCCGGCGGTGCCATGCGCGCCACCATCCGTCTTGCGGACGGCAAGGATGTGCTGGCCCTGTGCGGAAACGTGGAACTGGCCCGGGGAGAAGTGGGTGAGGATGTGTATCTCGCCTGGAACCCGGCTGAAGCGCCTGTGGTGCGCGCATGAGGTGGCTTCCATGAAGAAGAAAAACCGTGCAGGCCTGCTGGCCGCGCCGATGATCATATGGTCGCTCATCTTTGTGGGCGCGACCATCGCATATATTGTGGCCATCAGCTTTATGCAGCGCAATCCGGCGGGCAACGGCGTAGTGTTCAGATTTACGCTTGAAAACTACGCAAAGCTCATGCAGCCTGCTTATGCAAAGGTGTTCGTAAAGACGCTTCGGATGGCCCTGGATACCACTTTGCTCTGTATCCTGGTTGGCTATCCTTTCGCACTGCTCATGGCGCGGGCCGGGGGCAGGATGAAGAAGCTGCTTCTTTTACTGGTGATCGTGCCCTTCTGGACCAACGCTCTGGTGCGCATCTACGGCTGGCGTCTGCTGATGATGGGCAACGGCCCAATCAACAATATGCTCATGGCCATCGGGCTCATCGATACACCCATCAAAATGATGAATACCCGGGGTGCGGTGCTGCTGGGTATGGTGTACGGACTGATTCCGTTCATGATCCTGCCCGTGTATTCCAGTGCGGAGAAGATGGACCGCAGCCTGATCGCCGCCGGCCGGGATTTGGGCGCAAAGCCCTGGAAGGTCTTTTTGACTGTGGAACTTCCGCTGACCCTGCCGGGTTTGCTCTCCGGCTGCGTGCTGGTGTTTGTGCCGAGCATGGCGCTGTTCTTCATCAGCGACCTGCTGGGTGGTACGGGAGATATCCTGGTGGGCAACCTGGTGCGTGACCAGCTGCTCAAGAGCCGCGACTGGCCCTTTGCGGCGGCGCTGTCGGTGCTGCTGCTGGTGGTTACCGGCATTGTGATGCTGGCCCAGCGCAGGGCAGGCGGCAAATCCAGCGATATGACGCTGTTTTGAGGATTGGGGGA
>JAGBDZ010000044.1 GCA_017937215.1 Akkermansia sp.
ATATCAGAACCCCGAACGAAGTGAGCGGGTGGCAGAAAGCGCAGCTAAAACACTAAGCCAAAGCTTCTGCCACCCACTCCGCTACGCTCCGGGGTTCCGGTCATTCTTTGTACCATACCCAGGGTTCCGCCGCTATCGCGGCTGCACCCTGGGCTAAGAATATACCGCCCTCCGGGCTCAGAATTCCGCGCACTACGTGCGCCTGTATGGGCTCTGCAAATTCCAATTTATTGCACCGTCCCGTCAATAATCAAAACCGCTGTTCTGCAGCAGATCCTCGGCGGAGATGTAGGGGATGAGCTCGAGGTTTGGGTGGTTGAACCCGGTGGGCAGGTTGTTTTCGGTGATGATGGTACTGGCCTCGGGCAGGGGGAAGGCATGCGGTGCGTGAGCCTGCAGCGCGAGCGAGGGTACCATGAGCAGTGTTTTTCCGGCGGCTTCCGCAGCGGTGCGAGCCCAGGTGGTGCGCAGGGGGTGGCGGTAGGCGGCCACTTCGCTGCGCAGGGCGGGGGGAATGAGCAGGGCGGCATCCGGCCGGTATTCGCCGCAAAGCGATTCCCGGGCAGTGTCGCTGTTCAGAATGCTGCATTCCTTGTGCAGTTCGCCACCCAGGCAGACGACTCGGTGCGGCAGGGTGTTGGCACACAGGCTGGTGAGCAGCTCCGGCGAGTTGGTCAGCAGGGTGCAGGGCTTCTCCCCCAGCTGCGCGACAAAAACGAGAGCCAGCGGGTCGGAGTCCAGATAAATGGTCATGCCTGCTTCGATGTGCTGCGCGGCCAGTGCGGCCAGCTGGCAATCCGGGCGGGTGGAAGAATCGCTGCCCGGGGTGGGCAGAATGTATCTGGCTCCGCCGTGGACGCGTTGCAGCAGCCCCTGGGCCTGCATGTCCACCAGATCGGTGCGGATGGTTTCATCTGTGACGCCGAGTTCGCGGGCCAGGGCAGAGGAGCGGATGCTGCCGCGCTGTTGCAGGATCCGCAGGATATAGGCGCGTCTTTCCTGGGCTACATACATGGTGGCGGCGTTGAATTAAGGATGGAAGGTTGCGGCAAAGTCCTCCAGCTTACTGATGAGGAGTCCGGCGGCTTCGCAGAAGAGGTTGGCGATATCCTGGTTCACACGGTGGCTGCGGGCGCAGAGCTCCTGGATGAGCCGCTGGCTTATCTGCACTCGGCGGCTGGCCAGGTCCACCGGGAATGAGGACTGGCGGGTCAGCAATATGGTGGCCAGAATGTACGATACCACCCCCGCGTAGCGCTTGATGAATTCCTCCGCCTCGGGTTTGCCGGCATTTTCGCGCACCATGATGTGCTTCTGCACCAGGGCGGTCAGCCGAGATGTCTCCTGGAAGAGCGGGTGGTGCATGGCCTCTTTCACGGCTTTTGCGTGGTCCGGCAGTACGAAGTCGAGCACATCCCAGGGACGCTCGTTGGAGCTCTCGGGCGGCATGTGGGCCTCATCTTCCGCTGCCATCTGATTGAGCAGGTCGGTGCGGTCCATTACATAGGCTTCCGACATCTGCCCATTGATTTCGTGGCGGTATTTGGCGCGGATGGTGGGGTGAATGGCCATGTAGGCCTCAGCGCGGTTCAGGCGGGCATCCCAGGAGCAGCTGGGGAGTTTTTCCTCATGAATGATGAGCACTGCGGCTCCCTGGAAGCGGGAAACATTGTAGGCCACGTGGTCGCGCAGTGCCTCCATGTTCAGGAATGCCTGGCTGTTGGCCTCCTGCCAGCTCATTTCCCACTGGGGCAGAGAAATATCGTGGTCAAAATCAGCCGTTTCGATGAGCAGGCGTGTTTCGCGCTGCACAAAGATTTCGATGGAAAGCTGGTTGCTGAGCGCCCTGCGGTTATCCTGCTCCGGCACGCGGCGGGAGAGGGTGATATCGCCCATCTGCACATGGCCCTGGGAGTGGCTGCGCAGTTGCTTGAGCACCGGGTGCTCCTCCTTCTGGGCTCGCGTGGTCTGGCGGTTGGTGAAGGCCACCCGGCAGCCGGCAATATCGCGCAGGCAGTTGCCTTCCAGAATGAAGTCGATGGGCTCCCCCTCATCCACACCCCAGAAGGTGAGGTGCGTGACCCCCCGCGTGGTGTTATCGATAACACCACGGGTGATGAGGGGGGTGATGAGGGCGAGCATAGAGACGCAGGTTAAACTATTACTTGGTGCTGGGGGCGGGCAGGGAAGCAGCCAGGGCGGCCACGGCCTCCGGAGCGTTCATGAGCTCCACTACGGCATCCCACTTGCCCTGCATGAGCGCTTCGCGCGGCTCGGCCGGCATGCTGATGGGGAAGCTGGCGGTGGCGCAGCTCAGGGTCATGCTTTCCAGATCCACGGTCCACTGGGTATCCGGGGCGGTGGTGGTGATTTCCATGGCGCGGGCCAGATCCTCGCGGCTGGCGCGCACACAGGGCAGACCGATGCCGCTGCTGTTGCCGAAGAAGATTTCTGCAAAGGTTTCAGCCACAATGGCTTGGATGCCGCTGCGCTTGATGGCCTGCGGGGCGTGTTCGCGGGAGGAACCGCAGCCGAAGTTCTCACCACCCAGGATGATGGTGGCGCCGGCGTGCTGGGGCGCATCAATGGGGTGGCCCTTGGAGGTGCCGTCGGCATTGAAACGCTCGTCGTAGAACATGGTGCCTGCCAGTTCATCGAAGGTGATGCACTTGAGGAAGCGGGCAGGGATGATGCGGTCGGTATCCATATCCGCCCCGGCCACGGGAACGGCCTTGCCGCTGATGCTGATAATCTTGGTAAGAGGCATGTGTGTAAAAGGGGATTGGGGGTTACCGGATATCGAAGACTTCGCGGGCATCGGCCACGGTGCCGGTGATGGCGGCGGCGGCGGCCATGATGGGGCTCATGAGCAGGGTGCGCCCGGTGGGGCTGCCCTGGCGGCCTTTGAAGTTGCGGTTGCTGGTGCTGGCGCAGATCTGGTCGCCCACCAGCTTATCCGGGTTCATGGCCAGGCACATCGAGCACCCGGGCAGGCGCCACTCGAAGCCGGCCTCGCGGAATATCTGTGCAATGCCTTCCTGCTCGCACTGCAGGGCTGTCATCTGGGAGCCCGGCACAGCCAGCGCCTTGATGCCCGGCTTCACTTTGCGGCCCTTCAGGTAGGGAGCCACGGCGCGGAAGTCGGTGATGTGACCGTTTGTGCAGGAACCGATGAAGACTACATCCACCGGAAGCCCCTTGATGGGCTGGCCGGGGGTGAGCTTCATGTATTCCAGCGCAGTGGTGTAGGCCTTGCGGCCTTCCTCATCGCGGGCCTGTTCCGGGGCGGGTACGGTGCCGCCCACGCCTATGTTCATATCAGGGGAGATACCCCAGGTCACCGTGGGCTCGATTTCTTCGGCGGGGATGATGACTACATCGTCGTACACGGCATCGGCATCAGAGGCAAAGCTCTTCCAGCGCTTTACGGCTGTATCCCAGGCTTCGCCCTTGGGGGCGTAGGGACGGCCCTTCAGGTATTCGAAGGTGGTTTCGTCCGGGTTGATGTAACCGCAGCGGGCAGCGCCTTCGATTGCCAGGTTGCAGAGGGTCAGGCGGCCGTCCATATCCATGGATTCAATCGCGCTGCCGCCGAATTCGTAGGCATAGCCCAGGCCGCCATTGGCGCCCAGCTTGCCGATGATGTGCAGCGCCACGTCCTTGGCAGTCACGCCGGGGCGCAGGGTGCCTTCCACGCGCACGTTGCGTACCTTCAGCGGGCTCATGGCCAGGGTCTGGGTGGCGAGCACATCGCGCACCTGGGTGGTGCCGATACCCATGGCAATGCTGCCCACGGCGCCGTGGGTAGCGGTGTGGGAATCGCCGCAGACGATGGTCATGCCCGGCTGTGTGATGCCCAGCTCCGGCCCGACCATGTGCACGATGCCCTGGCGGCCGCTGTTCAGGTCAAACAGGCGGATGTTGTTCTCCGCGCAGTTGCGGCGCAGCTCGTTGAGCATGGCAGCGGCGCGGGGGTCGGCAAAGGGTTCGCACTGGTCATCGGTGGGGATGATGTGGTCCACCGTGGCAAAAAGTCGCTCCGGGTGCAGCACCGGCAGTCCCAGCTCGCGCAGCATGGCAAAAGCCTGCGGCGAGGTCACCTCGTGCAGGTACATGGTGGCAATGAACAGCTGCGTGCGCCCATCCGGCAGCGTGCCTGCCGTGTGCGCTTCCCATACTTTTTGGTATAGTGTCTTACCCATAGTCGTGTTTAGGTCAAATGTAGCACAGCCCTATGCCAGCGTCAAGCTGTCATGGCGTTTCCCGCGGCGTCATGACACAAGGGAATGCCGATTTCAGAATATTCAGCTTGCATGCGGCTTTTCCGCCGCTTGAAGTTGATGAAAAACCGGCTTCTGCGGGAGCAGAAGCCGGTTGGAAAGACAATCAGATGTCGAGGCATTACTCACCGAGTACCTCGGCGCGCTCTTCGAGCAGCTCCTTGCAGGAGGCGTCGATCTTGGCGCGGGAGAATTCGTCGATGGGCAGACCCTCAACGATGCTGTAGGTGCCGTCCGCATTGGTGCGGGTGGGCTGGGAGCAGATGATGCCGGCGGGCAGGCCGTACTTGGTGCCATCGGTGAAGGAGGCCACGGAGAACCAGTCGCCTTCGGCGGTGGGAGTGGTCAGGTTCTTCACAGTCATCAGGGCGGCGTTAGCTGCGGAGGCAGCGGAGGAAAGGCCGCGGGCCTGGATGATGGCGGCGCCGCGCTGCTGCACGGTCTTGATGAAGTCGGTCTTGAGCCATTCGATGTCGGAGATGACCTCGGTCACGGGCTTGCCACCAATCTTGGCGTTGGTGAAGTCCGGGTACTGGGTGGCGGAGTGGTTGCCCCAGATGGTCATGTTGGTCACCTCGGTCACGTGCACACCGGCCTTGGCAGCAAGCTGGCTCTTGGCGCGGTATTCATCGAGCTGGGTCATGGCGAAGAAGTTCTCCTTGGGCATGCCCGTAGCGTTGTGCAGGGCGATGAGGCAGTTGGTGTTGCAGGGGTTGCCCACCACGAACACGCGGCAGCCGGGGGCTGCGTTCTCGGCAATGGCCTTGCCCTGGCCCACGAACACCTTGCCGTTGATGGAGAGCAGGTCCTTGCGCTCCATACCGGCCTTGCGCGGCACGGAACCCACCAGCATGCACCAGTCGGCGTCCTTGAAAGCCACGGCGGGGTCGTCGGTAGCCACGATTTCCTTCACCAGCGGGAAGGCACAGTCCTCAAGTTCCATCACCACACCCTGGAGCTTCTCCAGACAGGGGGTGATTTCGAGGAGCTTCAGAATCACGGGCTGATCAGCACCCAGCATTTCACCGGCTGCAATGCGGAACAGAAGGGAATAGGAAATGTTGCCGGCGGCGCCGGTCACGGTCACAGTTACGGGTTTCTTCATAACGCGGGATATTTTAAGCCATATGCCGGCAGAGTCAATCCTAAAGTGCGCGCATAAGTGAGCAAGTGTCATGTTTTTTGAAAAAAGTAAGAAATGATTAAAAAAGGTGTTGACGAAAGGCGGGTGAGCTGGTATCGTTGGCGGCACACAGCATTTGGAGCGGTGGCTGAGAGGCTGAAAGCACCCGTTTGCTAAATGGACGTACTGCGTTAAACAGTACCGGGGGTTCGAATCCCCCCCGCTCCGCTGAAAGAAGGCACCAACGCTTGCAAGTGTTGGTGCCTTCCGCTTTTTACCACCATGAAACTGAAACCGGATTTAACGCGAAAGCAACTACAGCAGCTATCGGACAGGGAGCTGTTGCTCCAGCTGCTGGCCAGTACTCCGCTGAACCTGCAACGTGTGTTTCTGTTTGCCTTGTTGTATACGCTGATGCCATGCGCCGTGCTGGGGCCTGCCCTGGGTCTGCTGGGTACGGTCGGGATGGCGGCAGCATTGGCGTATCTCTGGCTGTGGGGAACGCCGGAGTCCATGAATATCTTTCTGTGTTACTGGCTGGTGTGGTCGTTTCTGGCGTTGGTGCTGGCCCTGCTGCTGCAGTTGATTGGCGGTATAAGGCAATATAGGCGGGGGCGGCGCTATCTCGCGCCTGAGAAGGCTCTTAGTGCGGAATTAAAACCGGGGGAGCGCCTGGAATTGTCCGTGGACAAGGAGATGGATCGCGAATTGGTGGTGCAGGTGCCGCAGCGTGGGGTGTATGTGCTGGTATGCCGGGTGGATGATTGCGAGGGGGCTGTGCTGCCGCATGCCGATGAACGCGCGTGTCTGGTGGAAGTGGATGAGGTGCCTGGGTTGCGGACAGAACTCCGCATGGCTTTCCGGCTGGAAGCCGGATACCATCGGCTTGCGGTGATGGGGTATTGCACCGTTGCGTCGCGGATGCAGGTGATGCTGCGCTGATTCGCGCTTGCGGGGCAGGGGGATTTATGCTAATCTCCTGCGCGTGAAGATAGATGCCCACACTACGCAGGAACAATTGCTGAAACTCAGCGAGCAGGTGCTGCGCCGCGATTTGCTGCAGAGCACGCCGCTGAATATCAGGTTCTTCCTTCGCTACCTCATCCTGTTTCTGCTGTTCCCAGGCATGGTGTTTGGGTATAAGGTGGGCATGGGGATTACGCTGGCTTTCTGTGCGGCACTGGTGGGTATCCTTTTCTGGGGGAGTGAAGCGGCCTCGGCGCTGGCCATCTACAGCTGGCTGAGCTGCGGCTTCCTCGTGCAGCTTTTTGTGACCATCGGGGTGGTGCGTAAGGCCTGGCGCGAGCGCGAACTCCGCCGCTGCTACCGCCCGGCCACCCCCGGGTTGCACCATGCTCAGCGCAATCCCCAGAAGTACCCACTGCGCTGGAGGAAATCGAATACCGAAGGCTTTCTGGCCGCGCACCTCATTCTGCAGGCACCCCAGCGCGGGATTTACGCCGTGCTGGTCACGCTGAAGAATTACCAGGGAGCCCAGCTCATCACCCAGGGCCGGCAGGGTACCTCCCTGGTGCACGCCGGCGGCGGCAAGGGCTCTGATTTCAATGCCCTGGTGCTCTACCGCCTGGAACCCGGCCTGCATGAGCTCATCTGGGCCATTCCCGGAGGCCAGCATCCTGAGGCGGAGGTTTCGGTTCTGAATCATTGAGCCGCGGAGCGGCTCATATCCAAGCCCCTGAAAGGGGCGACATATCCATAGCGAGTGGTGGAGCTGCGCAGCAGCGGAACCACTCGTAAAACCCCAAAAAGATAATGGAACCCGCAAGGCGGGTGACAGAGACGGTTGATGTTTATGGTGGCTTATTTGTATTGTGAGCCGTCAGTCAAAAGTCCGTTCTTTTTGAGAAAATTTACAAACTCGTCGTAAGCTGAATAGTGTTGGTGGTGTTCTTTCTGGTGACAAATGTAATCGATGACTGCGTGTTTCAACGATTCACTGACAGAAAAGGCTCCATAACCCTCCTGCCACGCAAAATTTTTATACTCTGCATCAAGTGTTTTTACCCATTTGCTGGTGTTCGCTTTAATGGTCCGGATGAAATCGGACAAACTTGTAGTACTGGGTACGTCGGCTAAAATGTGTATGTGGTCAGGCCTGCCTCCTATGGTATATGCAAACCCCGATACGGAACGAATGATTCCACCTATGTAGCTGAAAATTTTTGGCAAATCCGCCTCTTTCATGGTACAGTCTGCGCTTTTGACGTGAAAGATAATGTGAATGATTGTGTTTGTGTAAGAACGTCCCATATTTCCTGTATGCTACCAGCATATTCGTATGACGACAAGTCAATATATCGCTAGCATGATATTGATGAACTCATCCGTTAGACAGATAGCGTATCTTTCTGTCACCCGTTTCACGGGTTCTGAATCTTATTTTGCATTACGAGTGGTTCCGCTGCTGCGCAGCTCCACCACTTATATGATGAGATTTTGGTATAGTACACCCCGCAAGCATCAGCTAAAATGCTTGCGGGGTGTTTTAGTTACTAAACTCTGGGGTAGCTATCCAGATAGGCAACCAAGTGTCCCGTCACCACAACTCTTCAAGAG
>JAGBDZ010000045.1 GCA_017937215.1 Akkermansia sp.
GCTGCTTGGCGGCGAAGCAGAGGACGACTACTTGAGCCCGGACGCTCAGGCTCTGCTTACCCCTCTGGAGGAACGCGATGACTGGGAGGATATTCCCGATGACCTGCTTCATGCCTGTTCCTGCGCACTGAGCTATGTGGGGCCCCATGCCTATCGTTTCCTGATTCCCCGCTTCATGGTGGGGGCTTTGCATAATGTGGTGGATATTTATCCCGGTTCGAGCCCCACATCTGACCTGGAGGTCTTCGCACGATGGAAGATGTACGACCTCAGCCCTGAACAGCAACAGTGTCTTACTGATTTCCTCAATCTGGAGTGTGTGGAAGCGGACGATCCTCGCGACCAATTTTTACCATGGGAGCACGATGAGTACCGCGCCGAATATGCCGACCACATGGATTATCTCGAATACGGAGCTCTACTTGTGCAGCGGTATGCCGAACGCGAAGGGATCAAGGCGTTATTTAATTGAAGAAAACACCATCTGCAAGACTAGGCCCCCCCAAGGCTGGTCAAGAATCAGACTCAGATCTCGTCCATCGCTTGCAAGTGGCTTTTTATTCCCTTGCAAGCGATGTTTCTTTTTAGGTTGGCACTCGCGGAAAAAGGGTGCTTAAACATCTGATTCTGTGTAGCTTGCCAGTTCGAGACATCTTTGCTTGTCACAGAGTTGATATCGCCCCAAAATCGCCTAAGCTCACAGAATCAACAGATTGTTGATTCGAGGCTTCTTTAGTGACCCTAAAAGGCGTTCGCGCTTAGCAAAACGGGCTTAGGCATGCTTAGGCTTTTTGGTCTTTTGGTGCCGTTTTGCGCCCGGCAGGGCGGTGGCGGGGATTGCGAGCGTGCAATGCCTAAGCGGGTGTAGGTGTTGAAAATCAATGCAAAGCAAAAACCGAACCAGATTGTTTTCTGATTCGGTTTCTTGGATTAAGTGGAGCATAGGGAACTCGAATCCCTGACCTGTTGCGTGCGATGCAACCGCTCTACCAACTGAGCTAATGCCCCGGGTTGATGTGGTGCGGGGGTATTTTAGCGTTCTGCGGGGTGGGGTGCAAGCTTTATGTGGAGATTTTTTTGTCAGCTTTTGGCGAAGCGGTGTGTCGGCGGTTCATTTCCTTGATTGACAGCGGGCGTGCTGAGGCGATATAATGCGCGGTATGAGTGATTTTATGGGCAAAGTAGCGGTGGTGACAGGCGGGGCGCAGGGGATCGGGCGCTGCATCGTGGAAAAATTCCGTGAGGCGGGGGCGGCGGTGTGCGTGTTCGATGTGCAGACGAATGAGTATTTTGTGGGCGACCTGGCTTGCGAGTCGGATTTGCGGGCGTTCAGCGAGAAGGTGATTGCCGAGTATGGTCAGGTGGATTTTCTGGTGAATAATGCGGCGCCGTTGTTCAAGGGGCTGCCGGATTGCACATGGGAGGAGTTCAATTATGCGCTGCAGGTGGGTGTGGCAGCGCCGTATATGCTCACGCGCTTGTTCCTGGAGCATTTTGCTGCTGGGGCGGCGGTGGTGAATATCTCCTCCAGCCGCGACCGCATGAGTATGCCCGGCACGGAGTGCTACACGGCGGCAAAGGGCGGCATTGCGGCGCTCACGCATGCGCTGGCGGTGTCGCTGGCGGGGCGGGTGCGGGTGAATTCCATCTCGCCGGGGTGGATTGAGACGCGCGGGGCTGAATACCACGGTGCGGATGCGGCGCAGCACCCCGCCGGGCGTGTGGGGCGGCCGGAGGATATTGCGGATATGGTGCTTTACCTGTGTTCCGCCAGGGCCGGGTTCATCACAGGTGAGAATATCTGCATCGATGGCGGTATGACCCGCCAGATGATTTACCACGGCGAGCACGGTTGGAGCCTGAATCCGTAGACTCCCCTTCACTACCGCTGCCTCAGCTGCGGAATTTTTCCTCGGCTTCGTGCAGGAATCCTTCGGCGATGAGCTGGTGGGCTTCGTATTTCGGGATGCCGCGGGAGAGGAGGTAGAAGAGCTGCTCCTCATCCATGGGGCCGGAGGCGCTGCCGTGGGAGCAACGCACCTTATCGGCCAGAATCTCGAGGCCCGGCAGAGAGTTGACCGTGGCATCCTCGCTGAGCATGAGGTTGCGGTTGCTCTGGTAGGCATCTGTGTTGTGCGCACCGGGTGCCACGTAGATATTGCCGGCAAAGGTGGCGGTGGCATTATCGTCCAGTACGTTCTTGTAGAGCAAATCGCTGGTGGCACCGCCCACGTGGTGAATCTGCTTTGTGTGCTGGTCGAGCACGGCATCTCCCCCGAGCTTGTTGGCAGAGAAAAGCTTGGTCTCGGAACCGGCGGCGTAGATTTCAGCCACGGTTTCCTCGCGCACCCAGCGCAGACCTTCGTAGCTGGTGAGGTGGGCGACCTTGCCACCCATGTTCTGGATGTTGGTGATGAGCATGCAGCGGCCGCCTGTGCTTTCCCCGTGGCCATGTGTCCGCAGCCTGAGCTCGGCGCCTTCGGCCACCTGAACGTTGCAGGTGGCAAAGATGGCGCCGCTTTCCAGGCAGCCGTAGTTGATATCCACCTCGGCCTTGACCCCGGGCGCCACCATGATGAAGGTGGCGGGGGCGCAGACGCTGCGGGTTACGTAGCCCAGGCGTATGGGCTCTTTCGTGTCCTCCTCGATATAGAGGGCATAACCATCGCCAAAGCTCTTGAGGTGCAGCGCCAGCAGCGCATCCGACCCAATGGTGGGCATGAGCATCTCGGTCTGGCGCAGGTCGTCATCCTCCGCAGTCAGGCGGGCGGCGGCCTCGCCACCGTTTTCGAGCCGGATTTGCTCAAAGCTGTTCTCGTTGTGCGTGAAGAGGGCTGCCCATTCCTTTGCGTACACGTGAGGGCGGCCAAAGCGCCAGTCTTCATTCAGGCGGTTGGGCATTTCGGCCTTATCGAAACGCTCCTTGCTTTCCTGGAGGGCGGCGTTCAGCTTGGCCTCGGCTTCTGCCAGGGCGAAGGCATCTTCCATGCTCATGTTCTGGGGAAAATCCATAGTGGTGTGGTCGTCGGGTGCGGGTTAGCCGATGGAATCCTCCATCTCCAGGTCGATGAGGCGGCGGAGCTCCACGGAATATTCCATGGGGAATTCCTTCACCAGGTCATTGATAAAACCGTTCACGGCCAGACTCATGGCCTGGGCTCGGGTGAGGCCGCGCTGCTGCAGGTAGAAGAGCATCTCTTCATCCACCTGGGAGACGGAAGCCTCGTGCTGCACCGCACTGGCATTGCCATTCACGGTGATGGCGGGGTAAGTATCGGTGCGGCTGGCGGGGTTGATGAGCAGAGCATCGCATTCGGTGTTGTTCTTGCAGCCCTTCATGCCCTTGAGCACCTTCACCTCGCCGCGGTAGCTGGCGCGCCCCTCGCCTATGGAAATGGACTTGGCGACGATGTTGGAGGTGGTTTCCGGGGCGGCGTGAATCATGCGCGCGCCGGTGTCCTGAAGCTGGCCGGAGTGCGCCAGGGAGATGCTGACCACCTCGCCGCGGGCGCGGCGTCCCTGCAGCACCACTGCCGGGTACTTCATGGTGAGGCCGGAGCCCAGGTTGCAGTCAATCCAGCGGATTTCGGCATCCTCCATGGCCAGGCCTCGCTGAATCACCAGGTTGTAGACATTCGTGGACCAGTTCTGCACGGTCACATACTGGATTTTGGCACCCTTCAGTGCCACCAGCTCCACCACGCCGGAGTGCAGCGTGGCGCTGTCGTACTGCGGTGCGGTGCAGCCTTCCATGTACATGAGCTCAGCGCCCTCGTCGGCAATGATGAGGGTGCGCTCGAACTGCCCCATGCTCTCGGAATTGATGCGGAAGTAGGCCTGCAGCGGCTGGGTGAGTTTCACGCCCTTGGGCACATAAATGAACGAACCGCCGGAAAAGGCCGCGTGGTTCAAGGCAGAGAACTTGTTGTCGCCCACCGGAATGACCTTGCCGAACCAGGGGCGGAAAATGTGCTCGTATTCCTTGAGGCCCTCGGTGGAGTTCACGAAGATGACGCCCTGCTTCTGCAGCTCCTCGCGCATGTTCGTGTAGGCCGTCTCGGAGTCGTACTGGGCATCCACACCGGCCAGGAAAGCGCGCTCCTGCTCCGGCACACCGAGCCGCTCGAAGGTGCGCTTCATGTCCTCGGGCACTTCATCCCAATTGCGGCTGGGGGTGGCGCCGTGCGAGAGATAGTAGCGGAAATTCTCGAAATCCACGTTCCTGATACCCTCCGGCGCCCAGTGGTAGGGCATGGGCATCTCGTTGAACTTCCTGAGCGCGTCCTTGCGGAACTGGCGCAGCCAGTCCGGCTCCCCCTTGGCATCGCAGATGTAGTCGATAGTCTCCTCGGTGAGACCGTAGCCGGCGTCGAACTTGTGGTTCTCCGGCATGGAGAACGCACCGCGCGTATCCATCTGGAACGGTGTCTCGTCCATCACTCCTCAGTGGTTTTCAGGAAATCGAAGCCGTGCTGCTCAATGTGATCCACCAGCTCGAAGCCGCCGGTGCGCACAATCTGCCCCTGGTAGAGCACATGCACCACATCCGGGCAGATGTAGTCCAGCAGGCGCTTGTAGTGCGTGATGACCAGGAAGCTGCGGAAGGGGGCTCGCATGGCATTCACACCATCGGAAACAATGCGCAGGGCATCCACATCCAGCCCGCTGTCCGTTTCGTCCAGAATGGCATAGCTGGGGTTGAGCATCATCATCTGCAGAATATCGTTGCGCTTCTTCTCGCCACCGGAGAAACCTTCGTTCACCGCGCGGGAGGTGAACTTCGGGTCCATGCCCAGCTGCTTCATCTTGCCGCGCAGCTCCTTGTAGAACGAAACGGCATCCACCTCCTCGCCCTCGGGCAGGCGGGCCTTGAGCGCCGCGCGCATGAAGTTCGCATTGGTCACGCCCGGCACCTCCACCGGGTACTGGAAAGCCAGGAAGAGTCCGGCGCGGCTGCGTTCATCCACGCTCATGGCGAAAAGGTCCTGCCCATCCAGCTCGGCGCTGCCGGCGGTCACTTCGTAGTCCGGGTGGCCGCAGAGCACCTTGGAAAGCGTGGATTTGCCGGAGCCGTTCGGCCCCATGATGGCATGCACCTCACCCTTCGGGATTTCCAGGTTGATGCCGTTGAGAATCGGCGCGCCGTCCTTCACGCGCGCATGCAGATTTTTAATGACCAGACTCATTGCTGGGGGCATTATACAGGAATATTGCCGTGTAGGCAAGCGTCCATGCGTGTCACGCAGGTACCTTCCGGCAAATCGAACACGTCCTCAGGGCGCAGGCCGGGTTTCAGCTGCACATCCAGCACGCGGTTGTTCGTGTCGTCCAGCAGGTGCACATGCGGTTCCAGATTAGGACAGAAGCGCGAAGGTCCATTGTCGAAATTCAGATGATTGATGAGCCCCGCCTCGGCCATGGTCTCCAGGCAGTTGTACACCGTAGCCAGGGAAATGCCCGGCATGTGCGCCTTGGTGCGCTCAAAAATCATGGCGGCGGTCGGGTGGTCGTGCGAGGCCAGAATCGTCTCCAGCACAGCGCGGCGCTGGCGGGTCATGCGGACCCCGGCGCGGCGTACCATGCTCGTGGCCATTGTGCGGTTGCTAGATGTTTTTGAAGTAACCATAACTTAGAACAGTTCCATTATATCGAAGCATTCTCATTAAGGCAAGGCAAAACAGACAAGCAAAGCAAAAAACAAATGTCATGAGTTGCCATGATTTTGTCAGCAATAGAAACATCAACACCATTTTGGAAGAAGCCCCCTCTGCGCGATAAATTGATGTTTAGAAAATGCAAAACGCAGAATGCAGAATGCAAAATAATCATATAGCGTGCCGACTACCGTCGGCACGTGGTAACGAAAACACACTGAGATTCATCTCAGTGCGTTTTTTACAGGGAGCGGCGGAA